>NZ_JBBAXC010000022.1 GCF_037120725.1 Bacillus spongiae | reverse complement strand
ACACCATCCTTCAGTAGGAAAGGCTGTCCATACGACAATGCCTGCATTGAATCTTTTCACGCTATTTTGAAGAAGGAAGAAGTCTATCACACTACTTATTTACATTACGAATCAGCAAAGATTGCGTTGTTTCAGTTTATTGAAGGATGGTACAACCGTCGTCGTATTCATAGTCAATTAAACTTTCAGACACCTCAGGAAGTAGAAGATAAGTACCGTCAATCTGTATAAAAAGTTAACTTATTGGTGTCTAAGATATTGACCCAAGTCCAAAGAAGAGAAATCTCCTGAGGATCATTTTTATGGGCTTCAGGAGAATATGCTGATGGAACCAAATCTGTAAGGTGTGAATGTGAGTGGTTTTATGAAATGGTTACAGAACTAGAGGATAGTGAGTATTCAATAGAAAAAGAGAAATTGCAGGTTGAAATTGTAAAAGAAATTTTTGAACTAGAAAATAAAATGGCAGAAGAATTATATAAACCATTTCTACTATATTTTCGTGAATACATTCTTACGAACAATAAAAATAGTTAATGATTTTGAAAGAGGGTCTTTAGTTTTGTAAATGTAGTCACGCAAACAATTTGACCATATAATACGTTTGGAAGCATTAATTGAAGATGTGGGTAGCTGTTTAACAAAAAAGTTATACAGTAAAAAAGAGATGTATGAACAGTAAACTTTTATATATATGAATCTTTATTATTGTTCATTGATATCAATCAGATAGAAAGGGCCATTTTGATTCATTCTTTTTCAAAATGGCTTCTTGGCGTTTCTTAATAGCAGCAATATTCTATAACTTAAATTCGCTTTTAATCATTTTTGCTACTTCTTCAGCACTAAGGTTGGAATTGTCTATTCTCATGTAATTTTCTTGTTTAATTTCGCCTTCTTCTGAATTTAATCTATGATGGTCATATGTATTCAATAAATCTTGCTCTGATTGCTCAATATTTCTTTTTGTAGGCTTTTGTTCTAACCTATTCGGTGTTTTATTCCGGATAAGCCTTTCTTCAACACTAGCTTCTAGTTCAACAAAATATAATTTAAAATCTTGTGAACGGAAAATTTCACCTATTTCCTCAATAAACTCCCAATCTTCTTTCATATCAAATGCCCATACAAATGTAAAAATCATGCCATTTCTATCACTTTTAGAAAAAGCTTCAAAGATTTCCTTTCGAAATAATGTGGTTAACCTCTACAAGTCTGGGCTAAATCCAAAAAGGGGTTCTAACAAATCAATCGTCATATGGTTATGAAATAATTTCAGGTCAGTTATTTTTGATAACTCTTGCCCTACTGTCATTTTCCCTACAGCTTGAGGTCCAAATAATAAAACAAATTTCAATCGATCTCACTCCTACTATAAGTACAAATCATTCACTTTATTCTAATTACCTTAACATAATTATCCACTCCTTTTTGCTTTCGAATAGTAATTTAGCAAAGGAATGAGAGAGTGTTTCAGTAAACAACTCATGCAAATTGGATTGAGTTTGTATCTTCTTGTAAAACACAAATGGCAAATGTAGCTCTGCTATCATTCTTGTATATACGGTGTTAAATATACAAAAATAAGCAGTCCAATTTGGATGATAACTGAACTGCAAATACCAGACAGGTAAAACTGCTTCTTTTAAGGATCATGAAATGAGGAACAAGCAAGGATATTTGTGGGTGAGTATTTTCTCCACTAAAGAAGAGCATTAGATTATTGATAAAATACGATATCCTCCACATTTTGAAGCCATTTCGTTGCTTCGGTACCATCTACGTTGGCTTTCCAGAGATCTCTTTTTGAGTCTATCAAAGAGGACCCTCTTAGCCATACAAGCTTCTTAGTAGATTGGATAAACTGAGGAGAATAATCCCCATACCCTTTTGGGGGATTGGTTATTTTCAGCTGCCTATTCTTGGCAATATCAACGGAATAAAGCATTGGAAGCGGATGCTTACTGAAGTCATTGCTCCACTCTTGTTCTTTTATTCTTGATACAACCAATAATTTGTTCGTGATCCAACTGAAATCAAGATCCGCGTAATTGGCAGGCGTAAATGTTCCTGAAACAGGCATTTCCCTTGTCTTTAAATCTTTATCTTTAAATCCGAAAACAATTCTTCCTCCACCTGCGATAAAGGCAATGGTATCGGTGGAGGGTGCCCACTTTGGCTTACCTACTTGCAAAATCACTTCGTCTAATACCTCGAATTTTTTCCCATCGCTATTGATCACGCAAAGCATATTGCTGTCCATAGACCAGGAGGCGGTCGGAGATACTATAAAGGAAATCCATTTGCCACTGGGAGAGTAGGTTAGCTGCTCGGTATATACGGCAATGAGTTTATTCTTTACGGTAGTCCCGATTTCTCTCGGCAATGTAAAGAATGGTTCCACTCCTCCGAAGAGAACAATGTCTTTATAGTGATGGTTCACATGTTTGGTGAATAAGGAGGCGCTCGACCAACCATCTGGGCGAAGGGTTCCGGATGACGAAAGAAGGAAGCCAGTTCCGTCCGGTATCCATGTATAGTCCGAAACGCCAGTTGCAATGTTGTAGAACTGATTTAAATCAGAAATATTTAATATTCCATTCCCAAAAGCGAGGTGATTTTTATCGGGTGCCCATTTAGGCGAATAGCCATTATAAAATACTTTTTTCTTTTCATTTGAATCAATATTATAGACCCATACTTCCGATTGAGTTTTATCCTCTTGGTATTTAGCAGGTACCGCTACTTGATAGGCTAGCCATTTTCCATCTTTTGACCATTGGGGTTTAGATAACAGCCCAGCTGATTCTGTCACTTGTTTTTCCTGCCCGTTTAATAGAATCCATAAATTGCCCTCCCGAATAAACGCGGCTTTCACTACATCCTCGCTAACCGCTAGGGGCGCTCGTGGCAACAATAATACAAAGGTGAGTGTTAAGAACAAAGCTCTTTTCATTTACGCTCCTCCTTTCAGCAATCATATTCTTACTATTTTCTCCGATAGGGAATTTATACAATTAATGCCGCGTGCAGGATCATAGTGGTTTAACAGAAAATAATCCATTTTGTTAAGGAGAGTAAGAAATAGCACAAAAAAACAAAAAATTTAATTCTTAATCGATGGAATACTTTAAAAGGATACAAAACGCAATGGATTACATTGAAGAAAACCTACATCACAAATTAAGCACTACAAACATTGATTCAAAATCTTGTTATTCAGCATTTCATTTCCAGCGCAGCTTTCAAGCGATTTCGGGATTTTCAGTGAAACAATACATAAGAAAGCGAAGACTTTTTCATGCTGCTGTCTTATTAAAAGAAAGTAGAAGAAGCATTTTAGACATTGTGGTGATGTTTCAATACGGATCACAAGAAGCCTTTACATATGCATTTGTAAACTGCTTCCGTATAACGCCAGGAAAATACCGTAAACAGGGAAACGTCAATCCATTTACAAACGAAAATAAACTTTTTTGATTTTCAGCGTATAGTGAAAGGAAATATACGCATGAACAAACCGGAAAGAATAAATTTAGCCAGCATTCAATTTCAACTAGTCATTTTATTATCATTCCTACATAGAATGTAAAAAAAGTAGGGAGGTATTTTCGTGGATTCTATTTCTGAAATTATTTTTATAACTGGACTAGTCTTATTATTGGTAGTCGCAACTATTTCTATTATTACTTTAGTAATATCCTTCAAAAAGGAGAATCGCATTTGTTGTATCGGTGGGGGAGTAGTACTAGCTCTTGTCTCTTCTATATTAGGTTTCTTTGCTTTGTCGGGCTCTTTTATCCTAGATGAGGAATTCTCAGAAATATTGACTCTTATAACAATGATTATTTTGTTCATTTTCGCCATATTCGCGTCCATATTTACACTTCTTTCTGTCATAAAGAAAAAGGAATTTTGCTGCTTGGGTGGAGGAATCTCACTTGCAGGTATAGGATATGGAGCTAGTATTACCTTTATTGCAAGTGGTTCTAGTGGTTCTGAAGAATTCGTTATTACGCTACTGATTCTATGGGTCATTATTTTACTAACAGTTTCAATCACTGCTTTATTGGTTATCCTTCTTTCACTAAAAAAACGTCAAAGCTTGTGTTGTTTTGCAGGCGCAATAGCTCTAGCGGGGGTTGTACTAGGGTTTGGTGCATTTACTCTTGTGATTGATGAGTTATTTGGAGTCACTACGTTGATTACGAATATCCTATTATTGGTTTTATCGGGAGTTTTCGTACCTCTTGTTAATAAGAGTATTAATAACTAAAATAAGATTGGAAATATATTGAAATATTTCCACACTGCCTTCATTTAAACGCCTGATTATTCCAGGCGTTTTTTCTTTTAGGTTGTTTTCGTTTTTGTATTTTGATTCAGCAAACTATTAATCTTCCAAGTAGTCATTAACTTCCTCACTTCTTCATAGAATTTATCAAAAAGGAGGTGAGAATATGGAATTTGCGTCAGAATTTTTTATAGCATTACTGTTTATACTATTGCTCGTTGGAATCTTTGCTGCTGTACCTCTTGTACTATCCTTTAAAAAGGAGAATCGTATTTGTTGTTTAGGTGGGGGAACAGCACTTGGGATTGTTTCTTTCTCATTGGGTTTATTGATTACATCAGTTATAACCTTTGAAACTAGCAGTCTGGAATTCATTGAGGCGTTTACCATCATAGTGCTAGTTATCTTATTAATCATCGCAGTCTTTGTGTCACTATTTACGCTGGTATCTGTCATCAAGAAAAAGGAGTTCTGTTGTTTAGGCGGAGGGATTGCTCTTGCAGGTATAGGATATGGAGCAAGTATTATCCTGACATTTTCATTTGTATCAAAGGCTACTCAAGAGATCTTTTTAACAGTATTCGTTCTATCGATCATCATTTTATTAGCAGTCTCAATTACTGCTTTTTTGGTCATCCTTATTTCGCTCAAAAAATGTAAAGGTTTGTGCTGTTTTGCAGGTGTGATAGCCTTAGCTGGAGTTGCACTAGGGATTGGTACATTCTTTACAGGGGTTAATGTGGGTAGTGTTATTCCTAATATACTCTTATTATTTATTTTAATGGGGGTACTCATACTGGTTGTCGATAAGGAAGGAAAAAAAAATTGCTAAAAATAGAATTATGTTAGAAATACCGTAGCATCCTTTCAAGGGTGCTTTTTAATTAAGCAAACTATTAACCTTACAATTCGTCATTATTTCACTCCCTTCTTCATAGAATTTATCAAAAAAGGAGTGAGAAAATTATGGGAATAGTTTTTGAAGAAGCATTTATAGTAGGGCTTATTATTTTGGTAGTCGCTGTAATTATAGCTGCATTAACCCTTGTCCTATCTTTTAAGAAGGATGATCGTATCTGTTGCTTAGTCGGAGGGGTAGCGATTGGGGTTCTATCTACTGCATTAGGAATCCTTACTTTTGGCGTTAACAACGCGACTTTTGATTCGTTTCCAGAGGTATTTACCATCTTAGCAATCCTTACCTTGATTATGATTGCAGCCTTCGTGTCGGCATTTACGTTGTTATCTGCTATAAAGAAAAAGGAGTTTTGTTGTTTAGGAGGAGGAATTGCTTTAGCAGGAATAGGCTTAGGAACAGGAATCATCCTAGCGACTCTTGCTTCAACTACTGTGGGCGACCTAAATGAAATATTAATCATCTTGTTGGGTATTCTTTTATTGATAGTTTTGCTCATTGCTCTCTTCGTTATTCTTATTTCTCTAAAGAAACGTCAAAGCTTGTGTTGTATTGCAGGTGTGATAGCTGTAACTGGAGTTGGATTGGGGATTAGTTCTCTTGGCGCGGTTGATATTGGTATTGGAGACCAATCTATAGTTTGGGGAATATTGATGATTAGTATCCTGTTATTAGGCGGATTAACGATTTTCTTATCTTCTCCTAAAAATGATAAATAGTAATTGAACCATCATTTAAGTCATGAGTTTTTCTTATTAAATCATTAAAGGTATTAGCATCCCTTCAAGGGTGCTTTTTCTCATTAAAAGTGTCATAACTCAACAGTCTTGAACCTATGGTTGCTCTTATGAAATAAGTGAGTACAAAGGGACAAGATTTATAACCTCAACGAGAGATATTAGCAAAAGAAGGCTGTCAGTCCGTTGTAGTGGAAAAGTTCACGGGGGTAAAAACGAACAGACCTGAATTTACCAAGCTACTAGAGAAGTTAGAAACAGGTGATACTCTTGTAGTGACGAAGTTAGACAGGTTAGCAAGGAATACTATGGAAGGTATTGAGATCGTGGAAAGCCTTTTTAATAAAGGTATTCGGGTTCATGTCTTGAATGTAGGACTCTTGGAGAATACAACGATGGGACGATTCTTTTTACAAACAATGCTGGAGCGCAATATGATTATAGAGCGAACACAGAAAGGCAAGGCTATTGCTCGACAGCGTGACGATTATCGTGAAGGTAGACCTAATAAGTTTAGCAGGAAGCAAAAGGAACACGCTTTGAACCTATTGGAAACACATACAAGCAGGTAGAGGAACTAACAGGAATATCAAAGAGTACGTTAATACGAGCAAAGGGAAAGCAGTCGGCTAAATAGTTCGGCTCTTTTTATTGGGTGATTGTATGAATTTCTACAAAACAACACGATGGAAAAAGAAACGACCTAACATATTAAAGTGGGATGAATATCGTTGCCTTGAGTGTAAGAGATATGGAAGGAAGAGAGTAGCGAACATTTTACACCATTGTCATCCGTTATCAGCAAGACCTGACTTGAAGCTAACAAGTTGGAACTTTCAGTCGGTTATGAATACAAAATAAATATTAATAGTGAACGGTATTTCGAGGAGATCCAGGATTTTATCATGATTTTGGCAGTAATCAATATTATCAACGAATTCCGAACAAAGCTGCCCCAAATATACCATACGGATTATCCACTCACTTTAAGGATGGTGGAGGGTTTTCATTCTTTATTGAAAAGAATTGGAGGACTCTGCTTTAGGCTTAGCGAATGGATTTGTAAACGTTCTAATTCCAGAATGGGAGCACAGAATTAATTCAAGACACAAGAAGGTACATATTCGGAACATGGTTCCCTTATTCAAATTATAATAGAGCGGAAGGACCTGATTTTGAAAGAACGGATGTAGTGAATTCCACATAACCAGATAAAATCAACATGACGATTTTTATCCCAATTGAAGCATAAAGGAGAGGTTTATATGAATATAGAGTTGATCTTTGGTGACTTCCCGAGATTGGAATCGACCAATTTGCAATTGAAAAAAATCAAAGAAGAACATGTTCAAGAACTTTTTAATATCTATGACAATACTAATGTTTTTCATTATTGTGGAATCATACCGAAGCATAACTTTAACACTGTCAATAAAATGATTGGTCACTTTGAAAGAGATTTTCAAAAAAGAAAAAGAGTGAAATGGGGAATCTTCGAAAAAAGTCAAAGTGAAAAATTGGTGGGAATAATAGAATGTATGGAAATAAATCAAAAGGTGAATAGTGTTTCAATCGGTTACTTTTTAGCAGAGGACTACTGGGGAAGAGGGATCGCTACAGAAGCTGTTCGTATGGTTATTCACTATTTGTTGCAGGAAGTACAGGTGAACAGAATTCAAGCAGAGGTCATGCCTGCAAATGAGTCGTCAAAACAAGTACTTATAAAGAATGGTTTTCTAAAAGAAGGGCTATTAAGGCAGGCTACTCTATGGTCTGGTAAAGGGGTCATTGATTTAGAAATATACAGCATTCTTAAAGAGGATTACAGATAAAGGATTTATGCTAAACATAAAGGAATAAGCAGCATTCTACAATGTATGTAAAAAACAAGAAAATAGATTAACATTTTAAATAACTTATAGGGGGCTCTACGATGAACAAGACCATTTCAATTACCAAAATGCAAAAAGAAGATTGGCAGGAAGTGAAAGATATCTATCTTTCTGGCATAAAGACAGGCCATGCCACCTTTCAGGAAGATGCTCCTTCATGGAAGGAATGGGATAAATCCCATCTCGAGGAGTGCCGTATAGTTGCCCGGATGGATGAAAAGGTAATTGGTTGGGCTGCCTTATCACCTATTTCGAGTCGATGTGTCTATGGTGGTGTAGCGGAAGTAAGTATATACATCGATGAATTGGCTAGAGGGAAGAGGGTAGGTAGCTCATTACTACAGGAACTCATCCAAAAAAGTGAATTGGCAGGTATTTGGACGTTACAAGCAAGCCTATTCCCTGAAAATGAAGCTAGCATGATCTTACATAAAAAAGCAGGCTTTAAAGTGGTCGGGACTAGAGAACGAATAGGGAAGTTAAAGGGTATATGGCGTGATGTGATACTGCTAGAAAGACGGAGTGATAAGGTAGGGATAGAATAATGCTTTACATCGAATAGAAAAGTTCGCCTATAAAAAGGAGAGATTGATTATGCAAAATGCACTTGTTATTGGTGGCTTAAGTGGTGTCGGCAAAGGGATTACTGCCTCACTAGTAAAAAAGGGGTTCAATGTAATCGTAGGTGATCAGCACGTTTTAAATAAAGATAAACAAATGATAGGCGATGTTTTACACTTATATGTTGATGCTGACAATGATGAGTCTGTAAATACACTGTATAAAAACATGGCGAAACTCGTCGATCATATCGATATGCTCATTATCACAATCGGTGCAATTGATGAAGGCAGTATACAACATCTTTCTGAAGAGAAGTGGAAATGGGCTTTTAATGCGAATTTATTTTCTAACATTCGATTAGTCGATGCGCTGTTACCTTTAATTAAGAAATCAGAGCGAGGAAGAATTATGCTCACTTCCTCCACAGCTGCATTCGGGAGGGTAAATCCTCAATTAGGGCTTGGGTTATACTCCATTACAAAGCATGCTTTATTAGGATACTTTAGATCGTTACATAATGAGCTTAGAGAGGAAGGTATTTTCGTTAGCCTACTCATTCCTTCTGGCGTTAAAGGAAAATTAGCCGAAAATTCTGCAGCGAAGCGTCATAATCTCTTACATGAATCTTCCAACAATGTAACGGGAAAACAACCAAAGGGACGGAATTTAGTAGCCCCGGAGCTGGTTGGTGATCAATTTGTTAATGATTTTCTTAACGACAAAGTATTTATAACAAATAATCCAGAGTTGGTTATGCAGTCCATTGATCTTGAATATCAATTTATTCAAAAGAGCCTGAAAAAATAGGGGGAAATTTGCGTTAAACTTTTATGTACCTGAACAATAAAAACGGAAATGAAATTAGGAAATTGAATTTTGTTTGTCACAAATGAACCGACTTGCTCGTTATAAGGGTAAGGAGGGAAAAATCATGAAAACAATAGTCATTTTAGGTGGCGGCTATGCTGGAATTAATTTGATCGAAAGTTTGAAGAAGGAATTAAAAGAAGAGTTAGGTTCAACAGTAAAAATCATCTTAATTGATAAAAATGCTTATCATTTCCGTAAAGTGATGTTAATGAAGGCCATTACAGAAAATCGAAATGCATTACAATTAAAAATTCCATTTCATCACTATTTTTCAAAAGGAATCGAGTTAGAACAAGGAGAGGTTGTTAGTCTCAATAAGACGAATAAAGAAGTAAGCCTTCAGACCGAAGGAAAGCAATTAAAGGAGCTTTCATATGATTATTTAGCGATAACACTTGGAAGTAGAGTAAAGGAACAGGAGGCTATTGTGGAGGGAATTACGCTAAAAGATGAAGAAAGTGCGCATAAGATTAGAAACCAATTACTGGCGTTATTAAATAGAACAAAAGTAATCAGCAAAGGCAATGAACAAATAATTGCACCAAAAATTGCTGTTGTTGGGGGAGGAATTACTGGAATTGAAACGGCTTCTGAACTAGCCATTTGGCTAGAGGAACAAGCTCAAGCGAATGGAATTGCCCCTCATACTATTGACGTTCTTTTATTTGATCCTAAACAACGGCTGTTGCCTCAAGCACCCAAGCATATTAGTGAAAAATTAGAAAAAAAGGTGAAGCGGTTAGGTGTTTCGTTTATTCCAAATACAAGAGTAAAAGAATTCGAAAATGGACGTCTTACTTGTGAAGATGGAAAGTCGTATGAAGTGGGAAGCTGTATCTTTACTAATGGTGTTCAAGTAACACCAATCGTCAAGCAATTTAATCTTCCTCTGTCTGATCGAGGCCAACTTATCGTTAATGATCATTATGAAGTAGCTGAATCACCAGGTATTTATGCAATCGGAGACTGCGCTCAAATAAAGGACCCTATCACAAATGAGTATGACGGGATGACCTGTAAGGAGGCCATTCCACAATCTCAGAGATTAGCGAAAATACTGAAGAATAAAATGACTCATTCCTCTAACCAAGTTATTCATAAAAGCATACCGTATCGCTTGTTTTGTATTAGTTTGGGCCCACATGAAGGATTTGTTTGGATTCAAAAATGGGGACTGAATTTCACGATAACGGGGCAATTAGGAATGCGATTTCGTCAGTTCACGTGGGATATTGCTAGTTTAGTAAAGTGAGGTGAATGAGATTGGAAAATTCATTAATTCAGCAATTTTACATTAGCTATAAACCGCTACTTTTCTCACTTGCCTATCAAATGACAGGGAGTGTGGATGATGCTGAAGATATTATTCACGATGTTTTTACTCAGCTAAAATCTTATGAGCTAAAGCATGAACAAAACACAAAAGCCTTTCTCTGTAAGTTAGTAACAAACCGCTGCTTAGATTTACTAAAATCTTCGAGAAAGAAAAGAGAAATGTATGTTGGAACATGGTTACCTGAACCCTTTGTTTCAAACCAAAATCCAATGAACGAGGTCATGGAAGGAGAGCAAATCTCCATTGCGCTTCTGTTATTATTTGACTCCTTAAATCCAGTTGAGAGAGCGGTTTTTATCCTTAGAGAAATACTCGAATACGATTATAAAACAATCGCAAACATTGTCCAAAAATCAGAGAGTAACTGTCGGCAAATCTTGAGTAGAATAAAAAAAGAGCTACCGAACCTACAGGATGAGCTCGAAGGAACGGCTCCATCATCAGACCATGAAGAAACTGTCCTCGAATTCATATCAGCGTTTCAAAAAGGAGATATTACACATCTAATTGATTATTTAGAAGAAGATGTGATCTATTATGCAGATGGTGGCGGTAAACAAGTGGCGGCATTACGACCAATTTTAGGAAAAGAAAAAGTAATAAACTTCCTTTTGTTTCTTTCGAATAAGCAATTGAACGAAAATTATCAATTCTTTTTAAGTAAAGTAAATGGGCAAATAGGTTTCACCATAAAAGATCCAGAGGGATACACAGCAGTCGTGAGCTTTCATGTAATGAAAGGAAAAATAAAAGCGATTTACTATTTTGTTAATCCAGATAAACTGAAGTATGTAAAGTAAATATGACGATGCAGAAGCGGAAGATACGCATTGCTAAATGAAGAACGAGATGAAGTAGTTGGCTCGTTCTTTATTTGGTTAGGTATTCGTTTCAGGTTAAAACCTTACTAACCGAAGGCTCTGTTACAAAAAAACGATGAACGTTTTATTGGTTACTTGCATTCGTATGGAATTCATGAAAGATTAATAAGACGATACATATTTTATAAGAATAATATGTATCGTCCCTTCTACTTCTTCTATCATACTTTTCTTTTCCAAACGGCAATAATAATCAATATGGCAACCGTAAAGGCAAGTAAAGCGAGAAAAATCCCTGGTAATATAGCCCCTAACATAAGAGCGTTTAAAATTGGATCTTCTGCTTCAGGCTGACGTGCTATTCCTTCAACTGCCATTCCTGTAGCTGTTCCAATCCCTGTACCGATACCACCTAAAGCAATCATGGCGATGCCTGCACCTATGAAACCAAATACACTTAAAAAAACTTTGAACTTTTTACTTTCCATTAACTCACCTCCCAGTTAATTGTTTAATATAATCGTAAAATAGTACTTATTATTTAGTATTCATCATCAACTACTAAGGTGTGGACTTTGTCCAAGAAAACATGTTAGGAGTGGAAAGCTTTATAAGCCTCTATTGTAAATCAGTAGAGGAGGTGCTTTTTCTATGAGTGAGGAGAGAAGAAGACGAACGAAAGAAATGAGCCAAGAAGCGTTCAAGAGAAGCGCAAAGGTGGCGCAAGGATTTAGGCTTTAAGAAACCCAAAGCAATAGGCGGAGTATCTATTAAAAGAGATTTAGGAATGGGTATATGCTTGACGTGCAAGGTGAACTTAATCAATCTTCATAGAACAATACAAAGTTGATCTTCTACCATATGGATAAGCTTCTTTTTGTAAAATAAATAGATAAAGTGATATAAAAAGAAGGGAAGAGCATATGAATACAATAGAGAACAACCTATCCACATGAACATGGGCAATAAGAAAGGGAATTGAAAAATAACAATTCACGGAAAAAATTTAAAGTTAGGTGTGAGATTTATCCAAATAAAGGTAAGGTATATGAATAGTATGAATAAAGCAATGTTTCAGGCTCATGGCATTAGTTATGAAAAGTACCTAAGCTGCTTTTCTACAAGACTGAGAATTGAGCGCAAAATGGATCAGGAGTATCAAACGATGAATGCGTATTTATCCCGTATTTTACTTCCTTCGATTGACCAACAAACACGAAAAGAAATAAAAGACTGAACAATCTATGGTCATTATTTACCTAGTAAAGGCATTACCTTCTCGTTGTAAAATATTAAACCTTAAATAGGATAGCTATGAAAAAGGGGAAGAACGACATTCTATAATACGAGCGTTTCGAATTAAAGAGTCTATTAGTTTAAAGGTACAGCCTATCGAACATGAAGATTTAAACACGAAAGTTCATTATACTTTAACAAGAGAAAAGAATTTTGGTTATAAAAAATAATTTGAAGCGAAGGATTCAATTGATCACAACAGGAAAAAAAAGCAGCACTTCACGTTGAAAAATCGAAGTAATTGAGGTTAAGAGAATCATGTCAACAAAGGTGTGTTTATCATCATTGAAAGAACGGTTTTTTAAAACTGAACTAAAACAATGTTTTTGGTAAATGATTCACCTCATGAGCTACATGTATACCTGACTCAATGGCACCTTGAATCCAACCGTGAGTAGATGAGGCATGCTCTCCGGCAAAATGAACTCTTCCTTCAGGAGTAGAGATAAACGGGGAGAGTTCCATCGCCTGTTCAGGCTTGAATAAAGCAGAAGCACCTGCAGCATAGGGACATCGACTCCAACTGTGACTAGCTCCTGTTAAAAATTCTCGGTAAACCTGTTTTCCATGTATAGGGATTAAATTTTTTAATGCGGATGCCAAGCGTTCTCCATCCTCTAAACTATTCCAAGGGATATCATCATCACCCCATGTATAACTAGCTAGAACAATACCTGGACCACCTTTACCGATACCAAGGCTCGGGTATTTTACATATTTAATTGGAAGATCCGTTACTGTTCGACCTCCATATAGTCCTTCTTTCTCCCAGAACCTATGTTTAAACTGAATACCAACCTTCGTAGCAGCTACATAATGAAGCTCCCGTATGGCTTTCCATTTAGAAAGAGAAAAGGAGTCATACGGTTCAACCTCAACAAGTTTTAATACAGAGAAG
This sequence comes from Bacillus spongiae, assembly GCF_037120725.1. Lineage (NCBI taxonomy): Bacteria > Bacillati > Bacillota > Bacilli > Caryophanales > Bacillaceae > Bacillus > Bacillus spongiae. The sequence continues at coordinate 36,982 of NZ_JBBAXC010000022.1, read as the reverse complement.
GGAATGGCCATAATAGCAAGGTCACCTGTAATTTGAGAGGGCTCCAAAATCTTTGTGTGTAGCGAATGAATCGTTACTTGATTGTCATGCTGCACAATTTTTGTTAGCTTTTGCCTGAAATGAATATCATTCTTTAATTGAGAGAGAAAGGCTTTTGGTAGCTGATCGTTCCCGTTTGGGATCGTATAGAAATTACTATTCGGATCAGCAATTAGGAGTATTTCCTTTATCATTTCTAGGAAGGAAAGGTCTAGAAACCCTTCTATGGAGAGAAGTACTTTAATCATATCGATTGCACCAGAAGATAACTGTACTCCAAATGGATTGTATCTTAAAAACGTGTCTGTTGAGTATTTATCAAATTCCTTTAGGACCCATGGCCAATTTTTTTTCGGGTTTACGTTAATATAATCAATCACTGGCTTCGTTGCTGCATGTAGCAACTCTAAAGCGGTTTTCCCTCGTTCGTGTGGAGCAACTGGAAAGCCTAACATATCAGGGTTCTGCTCATAAATCTTGAAACGAGTTTTAATTCCTCTTACATACAACATATCGTTTAATGTCATATTAATTGAGTTTTCAAGCGGAAGTTGAAACTTTTTTATATATTCCAATGTTAATAAATGTGTGTCTGGAATGCGCATCGCTCCAGCCTCAAGATGCTGCCCTTCTCTAAAAGGCGCACGCATCGTATAGACACGTCCTCCTACCCGTTCAGAGGCTTCTAGAATGGTAACATGATGTCCAGCTTGCTTTAATAAGGAGGCTGATACAAGTCCTGCCATCCCCGCACCTACAATGATTATTTTTTTCGGAACTTGCGTTTTCTCAAGTCCTTTTTTAATGATGGAAATCATATGATCCATTGGTAATTCAGGCACGATATAGCTTGACATGCTATTCCTCCTTTACATAAATGGTATTCTTTACGTAAACAGGTCAAAACTGTCTTACCATGATTTTATTCAACGGGAATAATGTGTATGCAACGTGGGGGGAGAGGTTCTCTTAATCCATGAGCGATTATTCTTTATGTGAATAAAAGTTTATATAGGTGTTTGCGTAATGAGATAGTGAAATGTTAACTGAAGCCTATTACGAAATCGTCTTTAACTTCAATTTAGCTAACGAAGGAGGGAGGTAGAGGGAGAAAACAGATAGGCACTAAATAAAAAAGATTAGATCTAATAAATGACAAGTTGAAACCTCATCTTAATAGACAATCACCAAGAATTTTTTACTACTTGAATAGCCATGAAGTCGATAGCATAAGAATTACATCCACTTGTATGTCATTTACTTACAAAACTACACCAGAAAAAAAGCTGTATGCTGAGAGCTAATGCGTTAGTACTAGTATGACAGACTTAAAGAATGTATTTATAATAAGGAGTAGTTATTTTCTTTTTATAAAAGTTTATGTCGGTGTATTTAAATGAATATCAAAGTGGAGATTGGAGAAGGGTTATGGCAAAGAAGTCAGAAAAAACTTTGAGTGGACTCAAATTAAATTTTTTTCAATGGACAAAGAATGAAATCAGGGTAACAATACAAAATCCACACGAAGGAAAGAAAGCTCTAATTACTAGCGTTGAACATACAGATAGGCATCATGGAAAGAATAAGGCGAGAACACATAACAATATTTTCACCTATTTTAGAGAAGTGCTTCAGGCAAACGGAAAATGGAAAGAAATCGAAGAATCTACTCTTGGGAAAAAGAGAAACCTATCGGACAAAAGTGAAATAGATCTTGACAATAAATATGGATTTATCTATATTACTACAAACCTTGTAAATGGAATGAAATATGTTAGAAAGCATTCAAGAAATGATGAGACTTACCTAGGAAGTGGCGTTCGGCTAAAGGAAGCCATTGAAAAATTTGGTGAAGCTAACTTTGAAAGAGAAATTATTGCGTATGCCTATACTGAAGAGCAATTAAACACACTAGAAAAAATGTACATTGATACTTTTAATGCTGTTGAGAATCCAATGTTTTATAATTGTGCTCCAGGCGGAAACGGCTGGTACGAAGAACTACGTTAACAATACACTCATTTCTCCACCAAAAGTATGAACTACTATTCCTTCTTTTGAACAATGTATGAAATGTACTCGCTTTATATAATGATGATGTACATATAACATATTGAATTAAAGGAGGCATTCATATGCAAGGTTCAGTTCAGTTTCGAATTGCAAGACCCACAGACAATTTTGAACAGGTAATTAAATTTTATGAAGAAGGATTAGGACTAAAAAGAATTGGTAGTTTTCAAAATCATGATGGGTATGATGGGGTAATGTTTGGACTACCTGATGTCAAATACCATCTAGAATTCACCCGCCACATTTCTGGGAGTCCATGTCCTGCACCAACTAAGGATAATTTACTTGTATTTTACATCCCTGAAATCAATGAAATAAACAAAATCAGTAGTAGACTAAGCTTATTAGGCTATCAAGAGGTTTCCCCAGAAAATCCATATTGGAAGGAGAAGGGGATGACAATCGAGGATCCCGATGGCTGGAGAATTGTCCTCATGAATTCATCAGGGTTGTCAAGTTAGTTTTAGATTCGTGTCGATTTTCTATTAGTGCATGTCGATTAAGAGCTTAATACCGATTACTATGCTAATTAATCATGCAATTTTAATTTCAGGGAGACAGTTGAAAACTAAATGCTAATGAAGGATTTAACCTAAAGATATATTGCTACATAGACATACCGATTTACGCTTTTGGCTGAAATTAGTCAAAGGCTTTTTTACAAAGGAAAAAGAAAAGAGTCAGTCGCTTGTAAGGATAATGAAAATGAGTTGCTTTATGTTCGAATTTTTAGTCTTTATCAAATAAAGGACGTACCGAGTACCATTTAAAGGACATATTGACCTGTTTGTCGTTAATAAATCGTCTTTAACAAAAACCTTTCTATGTGTTCGAGCTTGACAAGAGAAGGTGAAAAAAATATGATTAATTAATAAATAGTTAAACGTTTAACTATTTGGAGTAGGGTGTCTCGGATCGATAAATTGTCCAAACTTGACAAAAGGAGGCGAAGAAAAGTATGATGAATCGCAAACAGTTAATTAATTAACTATTTAGAAGGAGGGGATATATTATCGAGAAATGGATGCCTTTTGAACATCCTCTTTTATCGGTCAATGTGTTTCTGACACTTTATAAAACGGAACATCATTTGGTTCAACAATTGGAAGAACAACTAGGAAAGTTTGATCTGACGTTGGGACGGTGGTGTGTACTTGTTGCCCTAAAGTCTAGCGGGAGACCGATGGTTCCTTCCGAGTTAAGTGATGACCTTGCTGTGACAAGGGCGAATATAAGTAATTTATTAAATTCTCTTGAGAAGGCAGGCAGCATCCGTAGGGAGTTTGACCCGAATAATAGGAGAAGAATTCTAGTAAGTTTAACACCAGAGGGTGATAAACTCATTTCAAATGTATGGCCTGTATATGAACAGTCTATTACTCAAAATGTAGGCAATAAACTTACTCTGGAAGAACAGAGTCAATTGAAAAGTTTGTTGGAAAAGTTGTTTTAAATAGTATTAATTTCTGTCCTGTTATAAGGACAGCTTTCTATTTTAGTTAATTAATTAACTATTAATCAATAAATCTTTATAATTATTGTTGTTATCCTAAGGGTAAAAACATTGAAAATTAGCCAGAGGCTATCGAATGAGGGCTTGAGCAAACCAAAAGTCCATGATGGATTTGCTCCATCTGGTTAAAGATTAAGGTCTATTTTCTTAGAAACCTATTAAAGATAACTCCAAAGCGAGTATAAAGGGAATGGAAAATTCCTCAAGTGTTACAAAGACTAAATTTGTGAAAACGAAGGAGAAATGAATATGTTAAAAGACAAGGTAGCGATTATCACAGGTGGAGGGGCAGGTATTGGACTCGCAGCAGCTCAGTTGTTATCTGCAAGGGGAGCAAAGGTACTCATCACTGGGCGTCAAATTGGTCCACTGCAGAAGGTTGCAGCTAGTGATTCGAACATTAAGGCATTTGTAGCAGACGTCACTGATCCTGAGTCAGCACCCAAAACCGTTGCTGCGGCAATGGAATTTTGGGGGCGTCTAGACATCATCGTGAACAATGCGGGTAACGGCGTCATTCAACCACTAGCCAATGCGAATACCAAATCGATTAATGACATTTTTGCTGTTAATGTAGCTGGGCCCACAATGCTTGCGTCAGCAGCCATCCCATACCTAGAAGAAACAAAAGGTTCAATAATTAATCTATCTAGCACATATGGAAGTAAAGCTGCTGCAGGCTTATCCCTATATGGGGCAAGTAAGGCTGCTGTTGAGCATCTCACACGCTGCTGGGCTCTTGAGCTTGCTCCGAAGGGGATTCGCGTTAATGCGGTGGCGAGTGGGCCAGTTGAAACTGCTTTCCTCAGAGAGCGTATGGGTCTTACAGAAGATCAGATTACTGAAGTAAAGGAACAGGAGCGTCAAATTATTCCACTGGGACGACGCGGCGAGACAGATGACGTAGCACGGTGGATTGTGAATTTAGCTGACCCAGATTCGGATTGGCTTACAGGGCAAATCATCGGTGTAGACGGAGGGCTCGCTATATCTTAAGCTTCATAGTCCGTTAGATTAACTTCAAATGCAGGAGGAGTAAAGTATGGTAATGTATCATGGCCTATTTTTTGGGGATGATTCGTTGCTGCACTAGGAAGCCTAAAACGTTAATCAGTTTTAGGCTTCAATATTGCTTCCATTTTATATTTGATCGTTTCTGGTTTATGGGAGAGGTGTTAACGTTATGATTAACTTGCGTCATATGCAATGTCAATTAGACGTTTAGCCTTTTCGATATCCTCATCGCTTGCAATCACGACCTCTAAGTTGCCAGTACCATAATGCCCAATATTCCGAACATCGCGAGTAAAACCATTTTCTATTTTTATACTATCTGGATCAATTTTTAAGTATAACAGTATCTTTCCCGCTTGTGGGTGAACTTCAAGGCACACAAAGTTTTTAATACGTTTAAACGCTATGTAATTCTTAAGAATCTTTATTTGAACATCATCCCCTAAAGCCAACATATACGCCTTTAATGTTTCATATCTATCCGTAATTTGTATAGTAGCTTGCTCCAAATAATCGGAAACCGTTTTCCCCCTAGTATTACGATTAGTTGCGGTAGTAGTGGGGAGGTCATTCTGTTTATATACCGTCTGTGCTGTAGTGGCGTTAACTAATTCAAGTAATAATAGACCATCATTATAATACTTATAAACGTATAGCTCTATGTTTCTATTAATCTGTGCTACTGCATGCTCGTCAAACTTAGTAAAACCGCCAGCAATACACAACAAACGCGGACTACTCCAGTCAATGGCATCCGATACTTCTGAACCAAATCTACGCATTACCATTAACTCAAACTCCGCTTTATGGTCGAGTAGCCAATCTAAATAAAATAAGCCTTGCGTAACAACGTTTTCGTTTACAGCCCGTTTATATTCAATGATGACTGGTGAATTGTTTTCGTCAATGCCTAATGTATCAATCCTGCCGGCGTGTTTTTTACCCGTACTATATTCAGAGGCTAGAAACCGCACACCTAAAAACGTATCCAAATGTCGTTCTAGTGTATTTTGTAACGATTTTTCAACCGTTACGGCTTGACCTGTTAGTTCTTCGACGCTGTTATCGTCTAAACGGAATAGCTTAATATCGCCCAACTCATTTCCCTCCTTGTATTTAGTATAGCATTACTTACTTCTAAATTCTTCCTATTAGAATATTAGTTGAATTAAAACACATGATAGAACCATTTAGAAAGCTTCTTCTTGAAGTTTATCAAAGCTATGAAGATGATTACCTGCTTATTCTATTTGAATCTGCTATGGAGGAATGTACTATATTGGAGAATTTTATTGATGGAGTATAGTATAATAAACCTTTATTACACATATGCAATTACGCTAGTCTTTTGAGTAAAAACCTTACTATAAACAGTTATTTGTATAAAAGTATCTGAATCATTACTTATTTGGCCAAGTTTCTATACTATTTAACATGAAAGGGTGTTCAAATTGAAACGATTTCATTTTCCAGACAAGATTGAATTTGAAGATATCCTACCAGCTAACTATTCAGATTGGGGTAATGACGCGCTTCTTTTCAGAGTAAATAGAGGAAATGGAAAATTGACTACTAGATTTGGAAGTGATAAAAGCGGTAAGTCACATAGCTTTTTATTGTTAGAAGATAAACCGTTGATTAATAGTTATGGAGATGAGTTACACTGTCCAACTTGTGCCAAGCTATTAAGTATTGGGTTAGGGAGAGAGAATATAAATAATAGCGTTATTCATTCGATTAAACATTCACAAGAGGTGGGAAGGGATATTTCAACGATTTTCAATAATGTTAAACCGATGCTATCCATTTTAGAAGACGGGTACTATTTCTTGACACGAATTGAAATGATACCTACTGATGGTCAAGGTAACTTTTTTTGGAACTTAACAAGTAGAAAAGAGTATTATCATGCAACGGTTGATTATTTATACTATAAATTTCATCATAGATCAGTAACACCCAAATTCATTTTGCCCTCTCAAAGTAAAAGTTGTTATAACGAAAAAAGAGTTAAACACTATATAAATCAGATTGAAAAAGGGAAGTCGATGACAGGATTAGCCTATTACTATGATGGATTTATGAGCACGTTATTAGACGGACACCATAGAGCAACCGCAGCATATATTAAAAATAAATCAATTGATTGTTTAACCATTATAAAAGTTTCTAACTATGGAATAAACCCTCAAAATAAACCTGATGAACTATATGCAGGTGGGAGGTGGTATGCCAGCAATTTATTCAAAAAACCAGAAAGAATTTTTAACTATCTTAAAAAGATACATGATAATCAAAATGCTGAACTTAAAGATACAGAGGTTGAAAGAATTTTAAGAGATTGTGAAGATGTATGGAAATTAGAAGAGGTTGAAGGGTCTTCAATAGATTTTGACTCCATAAAATCGCATTATCCTGACTATTTATCCATTGCTCTTTCAGATCTTGTTGAGGATGTATCCGACTCACATATTAATAATCTTCTATCTAGGTACGATGACGAAGCTGAATTAAAATTGGAAATGATTTTAAAGAAGTTCCAGCGTGATGATCCTGAAAGGGCATTTGAACTGTCTAAAAAGATTATTAAGGATATGAATTGGAAGGTATTATTTGAGGATGCATTTCGTTGTTTAGCTTCATTTGATAGAACGGAAGTAGAAGATATATTTATTAACTATCTAATAGATACAGAACTTGATAAAAAGGATGTTTGCAGAAAAATAGCAGATGAGTATTTAAATAATCGCTGAAGTAATTATTTTTATTTCGCTTTCAAAAGAATAATGAATGGACACCAATTAACCTTTGATCAAATAGTAAGTGAGAAGTAGTGATTCTAACTTTACACATATTCAAATCCCAACACCAAGAGTATTAGTTACCTCGAATGCAATTAGTATGATAAATCCTATAAATACTCGTTTATAATAAAGATTAAGAGAACCCAGAAGGGAGTTAATGAGGTGAGTTGTAATGCTTGAAGATTTAGATGCTGCAATTTCAAAGTTAAGTTATGAGACAGACGTGGATTTACACCTTGTTGGTTTTAAGGTGAATTTGGACACGCTTACCATTGATATTAATCTAACATATTATGATGATAATGAAATTCAAGAGCAGTGGCAAATTGTTTGTGATGACTTCAGAACTCATACACTTAAATACGAAGTGTTTGTAGAATGTAAGGTATTCAATGAGCATGAATTGTTATGGAATTATAACAAAGAATGGTGTGAGGTATTCTTTGATGGTAGACCAGATTCTACTAAAGAAGTAATGGGAGAACTTCTAAAAACTCATTTTGACAATACTAAAGGGAACATACCATTTGGTAAATACATAAATGGTCGAGTTGATAAGCTTCTAGAAGGGGAATTTGGACTTTTTGCAACAGGCCCAATTAACCTAATGGATTCCTATAGAAATGTCTTAACTATGTACGGTTTTAAAACAACTGTGTTGCCACTTCACTATAGAAACAGTCGGGAATATAGCACAGATTATAAACTGTTAGAGATGGGTGATTCCTATATTGTTGCAAAGGGCTTTTCAGCTAATAAGATTGAAAGGAAATACTAATAATTTTGTACTAAAGCTATCCAGGCGTTTTCTGTAAGAATTCACTTTCAATATGAAAAGTTTGAGGTAGAAATATTATTCTGCTTAATTTCTTTTAAACAATTGGTAAAAATACAAGTAATGAAGGTGTAAGAAACAGAATAGGGATGAGCCATAATCATACCCAAAGCATATAATTAAATACTTTAGGAACCTTTTTATTTCAAGTTTCCGTGTCGTTAAAGAGGGAGTAGGACGATAAGTAAAGAGTATTGTTTCCTTATTATTATTTTTTCTAGTTTACATAATATATATTATAGAAAGTCGATTTTAAAATCGTAATTTTGTCTCATTTCAAAAGTATACTATTAATAATGAGACAAAATTTGTTTTTTTGAAATATTGATTAGTTGTACAGATTAATTTATTTTTACATAACAAATAACTCGTTGATCGTTTTTATATATCAGTGACAGTTATTTTATTATTTATACTTTTACTATTAAATTCATTAATTGTATCACTTTAAGTCATTATTTTTACTCGTCTATACGCATTACCTTGTGTTTCATTCTATTCGTTAGTTTACATAATACTGTTCGAATTTTACGTTTTCTTCCATTAAATAATAATTTCGTTAGTAACTCTCGAACACTTCAACAGTCTAAATATAATAACAAATCCTTAGCTATATTTTCGTCAAAATCTGCTTGTCCCCCCTCCTACTAAGTAAAAAAGCATCCTAGAAGATGCTCATCGTGTTGATTAATTACAAAGTCGTTTTGATTCTTAAAGTAGTTGCAAAAAAATAGGATTTATAAGAGGACTTTTAATAGTAAAAAAGGTCAATATCACAGTAATAAAATTGAGATATTGACCTTTCTACGTTACTTGAATGTGAAATTAGTTCAATCTATATAGAGCCCTTTATACTATTCATATGTTCTCTCGTACTCTTCAATAAATTGTTGTACTTCTTTTAAATCAGATGATATAAATAGCTGATTTTCTCCCTTATAAACTCCTATCAATGGGTATTCAGGAAAAACCGGTAATTTAGTACCAAAATCATTTTTGACCCTATCTAATGACGTATAACCTGATGTATCTATGGAAGAATAATTCCATAGCTCTTCTATTAATTCAAAATGCTCCTCTATATGCTCTCCAGCATCATCATATTTTTCCTCTTTATAAATAACCAAAATACTCAAAGTGCCAGCATAGCTAGGACGTTTGTATTCTTGTTGCTTAGGGCTACTTTTTCCGAATAACTTGCTCAATAATGACATGAACTGGACTCCCTTCAATAAATCATAACTTCAGTGATATACGTTTTAACTGATATTAGCCTACACACAAAGTAGTTCAAAAAGGAACAAATATCGTTATTATTTTATTTTGTTTAGAATTATTTAACTCGGGATTCCTCTTTATATTTGAGTAGGTAGATCGCGTAAGAAATAATCATTATTAAACTGACTGCTACACATATCGCTAATATGAAAGTTCCTGCGAAGCCAATCCAACCTGTAGTAAATATGATAAAAAGGAACTGAAAATAAAAACCAAGCAGTACGATAGCTATAGGTACATTAAATGGGAATAATCGCTTCCAGCCGATTACTAATAATGCTGAAAGAAAAAGTAAAATGATTAGGAATGAAGTTGAAAAACCACTCATACCAAAATCTATGCGTGATTGAGGTCCATCTAAGGATGAGCTCGTTACGGTATTAATCGTCTGATTGTATGAGAAAAGTACAAATATTACTACTAGAGTCGCAAATACAACCCAGTTGATTTTTTGCAGCTGCTTCTTATTCTCCACTTTCCTCCCCCTTATGAAAAAAGGTATATACCATTTTTATAAGATAATCTTAACAAAAAATAACAATTATTCTATATTACTTATGTACTAATAGGATTAATAGTAGCGAGGTACTATTCTCTTAATTTTCACTCATACCGAAGGGCGCTCATAAATCTTACTCCCCCGAATAGTATGAATACGCTGCTGAAAGGTTACCTTGGATGCCTTTTATACCTTTCCAGTCTTTATACTTGCTGGGAGTCTCTACATTTTCAACAAAGGATTCTAATGGAACCTTATTTGCAATTGCCTCCTTTGAGCTTTTAATTAAAAATGATAGATACTCTTCTAACGTATATAGTATGTCACGATTTCCTACGTTACCATGACCAGGAATAAAGGTTTCAATATCCATTTGCTTCACTTTATCCAAGATCAATTGAAATTCTTCAGGATTATAAATAGGTAAATGTAAATCTTCTGTAACTACATCACCCATAAACCCGATTTTTTCAAGCGGTAAATACATAAATGTATCGCTTGGGGAATGTCCTCCACCAAAACAGTGTAATTCAACCTTTCTCTTTGTTCCTTCTATAATCAGCTTTTCGTCAAATATAACGTGTGGTAATACAATTTTCATAATAGGTAAGTCATTCAGTACTTTTGTCATTTCATTCAACTGGTTTTCTAAACTAGCCTTCATAATTCTGTCTTGATTCTTCTGGATTTGATCTTTGAGGCTCTTTAAATATACTTGCATCTCTTCTATTTCTTTCGCTACATCATCCATTTTGTTTTTTTCTTCTATCCATTTCCTGGTCAAAGAAGTAGAAATAATGGTTGTATCAATAAATGCCTGATTTCCAAAAGTGTGATCACCGTGGTAATGACTGTTGATGAGGTACTTAACCTTTTTTCCTGTCATGTCTTCAGCTTGCCTTCTTAATTCATATCCAGCTGAAGGAGTAGAAAATGAATCAAAAATTAATAATGCTTCACCGAGGTCTACGATACCTGCGTTACTCCATGCACCTTGACCAGGTTTAGATATTGCAGCATACACTCCGTCACTTAAAGAGTACAAAATAAATTGTTCAGATTCCTTTATCAAGTTTTTCACGGCTCTCCCCCCTCTTTGTTCTCAAAACAAGAAAATAATTCATTTATACGTTTTATAAATACTAATAAAATAAAGAATGGACACTTTTTTTTATTCTTGAAGAATCGAATTGCCTGCTGGCTACATCCATTGCTTCGTATTAAATATTTCTCGGTATAACTTAAACTTGAAGTAATGATAAGCTGAATCAGCTATATTTTCTTCCGTTTTATTTTGACTAAATCCTAATTTAAATTCATCAGCGTAGTAACCTTATCCTCTGAGATATATCCTTAGTGAGAAATTAGATTTATTACTAATTATCAGGCGTTTTTCTGTCATTACCGTTTTACGAATAGAAACATATATTTTTACCGGATATTGTCCAAACTACGTTTGTTAAAGTTAATACTATAGACACTTAATATTGAATCAGGTAGATTTTCTTCTAAATAATTTTTTACCTCTTCTTCACTTTCCCTTTCATCAATATCAATCCAAATTTCATGATCTTGTTTAATCGCTTGTACAGCAAATACATAATCATAACTATCAATTACGTATTCCAAAACTGGCGTAAAAATATCGCTATCCTTGGTAGGGGCACTGAATTTCTCGTTACCATAATTAGCATTACTGTCGATTAACAAAAATAACAAAATAGCAGTTACACTAACTAAGGAAAAAATAATTTTCTTAATATTAATCTCCTCCTGTTAATCGTAATTATATACATTTGATAGATTTATTCATCAGATTCAAAATACCATTTAATTCCTTATATGTCTACACAATTCAATTTGAATTTAAAAAAGCTCAATTCCCAAATATACTAATTCTATGATGTTCCTTTATTCCTTCAAAAGACCATAAACAGTTCTGGTTCCCTATCAGGACCTTCCTTCATTTGACTTCATGAACTTAATGGCCTTTGATACAATAACTGGTAAGACTATAATTATTACGGTATTTTTTCATTTACTATGTTTACACTCTCGGCCCTTTTGAAGCTTTATTCTGAGTCTGTTATCCTATCTCCCTTTCTATTACCATGAAGACCTTTTTGGAAGGCATTAAGGTATCTTAATGAAGAACCTTTCAATCCTATGGGATCATATTGCTAGACGCATTTCAATTGATTAGGAGAATGATATGCTTTGTGCTTTATATCAATAAGAGCCAATAAAGTGAAACGAACATGGAACAAATTCGTCAAATAAATTAAGGAGGGACTATTATTTTGAAATTAAAACACATTTTTATTGTGGTTTTAACAAGCGCTATCCTTTTACTAATGGGTTGCTCAAATACTGGAATCAAGGAAAAAGACAGTGAATTTCCTCCAACTATGACAGGACAAGTGATTATTAACGGAATGGAATACCAAATTGAAGATGGCAGTTATCGATGGGAGAGAAAAAAAGGCTTAGGAACTGAAGTTGTACAAACAGATTACATATCTCCATATCAAATGGCAGATAAATTAGAATTAATTAGTGTAAGTCCTAATGAAAAAGTTGATATTCGGATTGAAGAAAATCCTGATATTAAAGTGTATTTATGGAATGAAGAAGGAAGGGAAAAAGAAATTAAACATAATTCTAATGAATTCACTCTTCCTGCAAATAAAGGTACGTATATTTATGAAGTCTTAGCAGAATGGACGAATGGTGAGGTTTCCTATACGTTTGTTGTCGATATACGATAATGGCAAGGAGAAACATCATAAGCCTTTTATTCCTGAGGACTATGCCTTTGTTTCGATTGGAATAAACAGTCTTGATATCCTTTTATTAAATATACGTTCAATCGATACGGAGCAGCCCTATTAAACTCTTATTATCTAACCAATACTACCTTATTAAAGTCCAATTAAAAAGTTTAATAGGTTTATTCTTATGTTGATACCTCCTTCTGACTGATTACTCAAGTGCTTTATTTCCATCTACAACATTACGAGCACTTTATTTCGTTTTAACAAAATAGACGTGTAAGTGACTTATACGAAGAAAGAGGACCACAAACGCTGTTGTGGCCCTCTTTCTTCGTTAAGTCCTAACTTCATTATCTAGTTGACGCTTGCAGTGGGCTCCAGTTCATTTTTTTAAGCTTCCACTTGCCCTTTTCGAAATACCACTCAGACTGTGCGACCCCAATCGAATCAGCATGATAAGCCCCACTAATGAGCTGTGTTCCTTTTAAACCTTTGCCTGTTTCGTTATCTATGTTGACGACTTCTAGTGATGTAAAGGGAGCAATCATAAGTCTCGTTGGTTTTACAAGCGTTCCATTTTCATATAGGTTTAATAAATCGTAATTCTTTTTCCGGTCCATTAAGTTTATTTGATACGACTTGCCCGTTTCTTTAAAGGTGACGACAGCTTGATAGTCTTGTTTAAACTTTCCAACAATCGTTAAAGGGTCTGGAACGGCTAAATCTTCGACCGTTTCTGATTTTGTTGAATGAGCTGCGTAATGATATATTCCTCCGTTACCACCTGTTGCACTAGAATAAAAGACATCGAGCACTTGATCATGGTTTAAATCAACAAATTGCAGTGTAGGGTTATAGCCTGAATCATAATCCATTCGAAGCTTCTGTCCGTCTTTCGTTTGGACAATGGACCAAACCTTTTGAAAGTATGGACTATCTTCATCATAAGGCGTTCCATAAAGCGTGATGACGTTTTTATGGCCGTCACCTGTTACATCCTTCTGCCACGATTCTATCACGATCTCACCTGTTTGTTGCTGTATTTCAAACGTATTGGCTCCGACAACAACATTTAGTGACATAAGGAAAAATGCTACAAAAGCAAAGAGTAGTTCTTTATGCATGTAAGCTCTCTCCTTCTTGAAGTTCGTTTCTGTTATATTCTCCAAGAAAGGAAGTATTATGTAATAATAGCAATTATTTATTTATGTGAAAGTGGGAGCTGAATCGTTACGGTCGTTCCCTTATTTTTTTCACTCGAGAATGACATAAATCCTTTATGGTTACGGAGGATATATTCACACATCATTAGCCCTAAACCATTGCCTTGCTCTTTTGAAGTATAGAAGGGGCGTCCAATTTGATTTAACTCTTCTTTCGTTAACCCGCATCCTTCATCCTTAATTTTCACTTGACAGGCTTCTTCTAATTGAGTGACTGAAATCTCAATGACTCCTTTTTTCATCATCGCTTCGATTGCATTTTTGACAAAATTGATCATCACTTGCTTTATTTGATAAGGATCACCATTTATGTACACGGGTGTTTCATGAAAATCACTTCGAAATTGTACTTGCTGTTTGAACGCCTCAGTATCTAAAAGCATTAATGTATCACGAATGATTTGTTGAATATCAAAGCGCATGACTTCTTTTTTGGATGGCTTTGCAAGTAGCATTAATTCATTTGTGGTCAGTTCAATTCGTTCAATTTCTGTTTTCATGATTTGTAAATAGATAGGATCTTGTATCCCGGAAATCATTAAGTCTAAAAACCCTTTAAGCGATGTAAGTGGATTCCGAATATCGTGAGCTATTCCAGCAGCCAGTTTCCCAATAGCAGCGAGCTTTTCATTTTGAATTAATGCATCTTCCATTTGCTTTCGTTTCGTAATTTCTCGTGAAAGGATGACATACTCGCGTATGGTAGCAGATGGTACGATAATAAATAACGACTCAACCCAAATTTCAACATTCGAATGCGTAATCATTCGATATTGAATAAACGAGTAACGTTGATAATTTTGCGTTTCATTGATCATCCAGTCATGCCAGTCTTCAGGATGAATCAAATAGTTGCAATGTTTATCTCCAAAGAAAGTTGGTGGATAGCCTAAGAGCCTTTCTATATTGGGTGAAACATATTTGTAAATCCCGTTTTCATCTAATATCGTTAATACTATATTTTCATCTGCTTCTGCTAAAGACGAAATAAAAAACTCTTTAACACTTGTTGGGTCTTTAGTAGTGGTTAATTGGCGTTCCAAATAGACTCATCTCCCTAAAACTCTGAAAATTCCAACTTAATTCTATCGTATCATAATTCAATGTAATTTCATCCTTTTTTTTACATAGAACGGCCTTTTTTTTGTATATTCAGCAAAAAAAGACACCTTTCTAGGTGCCTTTTTTCACCTTTTCTTTCAGGACGGATCTTCCAATAGCCACGATTCAATCGTTTGACCTGCTTCTGACTCATCTAATACAAACGATCCATTACTATAACGATCATTAAATCGTAAGTCAGAAACTTTGATTTCCTCGCTGATGCCTTTGTCAGTTAGAATCGAAATCGTATCATTTGCTTTGACGATTTCCACAGAGGCAATCCGATGTGGATTTGTCTTTAATTCTCGAAGAAGGACGACACCACGCTTCGCTCTTGAGGTTTTTTCAAACTCACTTAGTTTCATTTTTTTGACGGCACCTCGTTGTGTAACAATCACCACAGCTGATGCATCCTTTGAAATCAATTTTCCTGAAACAACGAAATCGTCATCCTTTAAGTTTATTCCCTTTACTCCAGCGGCACGAGGGCCAACAATATTTACTTCCTCTTCTGAGAACCAGAGAGCAAAACCGGTACGTGTCGTTAAAAAGACATCTTCTTCCCCTGAAGTAAGATGAACATTTACGACCTCATCATCCCCTTTTAAGTTAACAGCAACAAGTGGCCGAGAATATCGTTGTGCTTGATACTGAGCTAACTCTGTCTTTTTCGCCATGCCATTTTTAGTTATAAATAGCATATATTGTTTAGCTGAAAAATCTTTAATTGGAATAACCTTTACGATTTGCTCATCTCGCTCAATCGAAATTAAGCTAGCAACATGTTGGCCGAGATCCTTCCAGCGAATATCTGGTAATTCATGAACAGGGAAATATAAGTAATTCCCTTTATTCGTGAATACTAGGAGTTTATCCGTTGTGTTAATTTCGAATTGAGCTAATAAACGATCCGTTTCTTTCATCGCGAGATCTTGCCCGTTCGATGCAGCAAAAGATCGTAAACTTGTACGCTTTATATAGCCATCTTTCGTGACTGTGACCATCACATCTTCAGAAGCTACGAGAACTTCTAAATTAATTTTTAATTCTTCGATTTTATCTTCAATTTTCGTTTTTCGTGTGTCGTTAAACTGCTTTTTGATGGCTCTAAGTTCTTTCTTAATCACTACCAATAACTTTTTTTCATTTTGAAGAATGTCGGTTAATTCTTTAATCTTTTTTGCTAATTCTTCTGCTTCTTCCTTTAAAGCAGTGATGTCCGTGTTCGTCAATCGATAAAGCTGTAGTGACACAATGGCTTCTGATTGGGGCTCAGTAAAGAAAAATTTCTCCTGTAAATTCTTTTTTGCGTCTTTTTTATCCTTTGATCCACGAATTGTACGAATTACTTCGTCTAAAATGGACAATGCCTTCATTAGTCCTTCGACAATATGTTCGCGATCTTTTGCTTTTTGTAAATCGTATTGAGAACGCTTTGTCACTACTTCTTTTTGATGTGCGACATAGGCATCAAGTAGTTCACGTAACCCCATCAATTTAGGGCGTCGATTATGGATTGCCACCATATTAAAATTATATGTAATTTGAAGATCAGAATTTTTATATAAGTAATTTAATACTCCGTTTGCGTTAGCATCACGCTTTAACTCCACAACAATACGAAGGCCTGTTCGATCGGTTTCATCACGAACTTCTGATATCCCTTCCACTTTTCTATCGACTCGGTATTCATCAATTTTCTTTACAAGGTTGGCTTTATTGACTTCAAAGGGGATTTCGGTTATAACGATTTGTTGTTTCCCTCCACGAATATCCTCAATTTCCGCTTTCCCTCGAATAACAAATTTCCCTTTACCTGTTTCATACGCCTTCTTAATTCCATCTGTTCCTTGAATGATTCCACCTGTTGGAAAATCTGGACCAGAAATGACTTTCATTAATTCTTCGACAGTACATTTTGGGTGATCCATACGCATGATTGCTCCGTCAATCACTTCACCTAACTGGTGCGGCGGAATCTCCGTAGCATAACCTGCAGAAATCCCCGTTGAGCCATTGACTAACAGATTGGGAAATCGTGCAGGAAGAACGGTTGGCTCTTCGGCGGTATCATCAAAGTTAGGAATAAATTCTACAGTGTTTTTTTCAATATCACGTAATAGTTCTGTAGAAATGGCAGAAAGACGGGCTTCTGTATACCTCATCGCAGCTGGTGGGTCCCCATCGATGCTTCCATTGTTTCCATGCATCTCTACTAAGAAATTACGTAACTTCCAATCCTGACTCATTCGTACCATTGCATCGTACACGGATGTATCACCGTGTGGGTGATAATTTCCGATGACATTTCCGACGGTTTTTGCAGATTTACGAAATCCTTTTTCATGCGTGTTTCCTTCTACATTCATCGCATATAATATTCTTCGTTGGACAGGCTTAAGCCCGTCCCTTGCATCAGGCAATGCACGATCTTGAATAATATATTTACTATAACGCCCAAACCGGTCGCCTAACACTTCTTCAAGTGGCATGTCTTGATATTTCTCATGTGTTGACATGATTTATTCCTCCTCTGCGACCATAACATTTTCATTTTCTAAAATACTTGCATCTTCCTCTAAACCGAAGGCAACATTGTTTTCAATCCACTTACGACGAGGTTCCACTTTATCCCCCATCAATGTTGTTATTCGTTTTTCGGCTCTTGCGGCATCATCAATTTTCACTCTAATTAAGGTTCGTGTCGTTGGATCCATTGTAGTTTCCCAAAGCTGATCCGCATTCATCTCGCCAAGACCTTTGTATCGTTGAATCATATATCCTCTACCTACTTTTTTCGTTGCTTCTTGAAGCTCTTCATCTGTCCAAGCGTAATGAATCACTTCTTTTTTTCCCGTTCCTTTACTAACTTTATACAACGGCGGTAAAGCAATAAATACTTTGCCCGCTTCTAGAAGCGGTCTCATGTAACGATAAAAGAACGTTATCAAAAGGACTTGGATATGAGCGCCGTCTGTATCAGCGTCTGTCATAATGACGACTTTGTCATAGTTGGTGTCATCAACATTAAAATCATTACCGACTCCAGCCCCAATCGCATGAATAATCGTATTGATTTCTTCGTTTTTAAAAATATCTTGTAGTTTTGCTTTTTCAGTATTGATTACTTTCCCACGCAGTGGCAAAATGGCTTGGAATTTCCGGTCGCGCCCTTGCTTGGCAGAACCTCCAGCAGAATCCCCCTCGACTAAATAAAGCTCATTTCGTTCTGGGTTTCGTGATTGAGCAGGGGTTAATTTTCCAGAAAGGACCGTCTCGGACCGCTTTCGTTTTTTCCCACTTCTTGCATCTTCTCGTGCTTTTCGAGCTGCTTCTCTCGCTTGCGCCGCTTTGACCGCTTTTTTGATCAATAATGAACTCATGTCAGGGTTTTCTTCAAGGAAATACTGTAAATGTTCACTTACAACAGAATCTACCGCTGAACGTGCCTCACTTGTACCGAGTTTTCCTTTTGTTTGACCTTCAAATTGAAGAAGTTCCTCAGGGATTCTAACAGATACGACAGCTGCTAGTCCTTCCCGAATATCTGTTCCTTCAAGGTTTTTATCTCGCTCTTTTAACAATTGTACTTTGCGAGCATATTCGTTTATAACTCTTGTCATAGCCGCTTTTGCACCAGCTTCATGTGTTCCTCCATCTTTCGTTCGAACATTATTAACGAATGAAAGAACATTTTCAGAAAAACCATCATTGAATTGGAAGGCGTACTCGACCTCGATAGTAGCATTTTGACCTTCAAAAGAAACCACTTTATGTAAGGAATCCTTGTCCTCGTTTAAGTACTCAACAAAGGCTTCAATTCCATTCTCATAATAAAATACGTCCTGTCGATCATGACGCTTATCAATAATTTCGATTTTTAATCCTTTCAATAGAAATGCAGACTCGCGAAGTCTTTCACATAACGTATCGTAGTTGTAAGTAATCGTACTAAATATCTTTTTGTCTGGCTTAAAATGAATGGTTGTTCCTGTTTTTTTCGATTTACCTACTTTTTCTAACGTTGTCACCGGTTTTCCACCGTCTTCAAAACGTTGTTGATACGTAATTCCATCACGATTAATCGTCACTTCTAAACTTTCTGATAGAGCGTTCACGACAGAAGCTCCAACACCGTGCAGTCCTCCGCTCGTTTTATAGCCCCCTTGTCCAAATTTTCCGCCTGCATGCAGGACCGTTAAAATAATTTCTGGAGTTGGCTTTCCCATTTTGTGCATGCCAGTAGGCATCCCTCTCCCGTGATCTTGAACGGAAATACTATTATCTTTATGTATTGTGACAATGATATGATCACCATGACCGGCGAGTGCCTCATCGACTGAATTATCTACGATTTCATATACAAGATGGTGAAGCCCTCTTGCGTCCGTTGAGCCGATATACATCCCTGGCCTTTTTCGGACAGCTTCTAAGCCTTCAAGTACCTGGATTGCTTCATCATTGTAATCCATGTTTTTTCTTCCTTTTACCAAATCCATTCCCCTTTCAATTAATGCCTATAGATAGCTTATATTAGTAGTTTTTATCAAATCAGAACGAATGTTCGAATTCTTATTTTATCATAAGTATTGTTATGGTCTATGCTTTATTTTACTGTTTTATTTTTATTTGGCAAATCCTCTTTCGTTAAATCCTTGCCCTTTATGACGTATTCTAAAAAAAAAAACACGAAAAAAGCAAGCATATTCGTGCTTTTGCTTGCTTTACTTTCCTATTTTGTTAAAGCATGCTCCACTTTAATACATCGATCCATTATGGTTGTGTAGCCTTTCTCTTTCAAAAATTCATAAGCTTCTTCATTGACCACACCGAGTTGTGCCCAAAATACGTCCGCATCCATTTTATCGAAATCCTTAGCAATTTCGGGTAGATGTTCAGGCCGTCTAAAAATATTGACGATATCCACATGCTCTTGAATGTCTGTTAATGATCGGACTGACTTTTCGCCTAGAACTTTATCAACTGTCGGATTAACAGGGATAATTTTATATCCTGCGTTTTGCATCGCTTCTGAAACCATATAAGAAGTTCGCTCAGGATTTCCGCTTAAACCGACAACCGCAATTGTTTTTGCCTTATGTAATATTTGCTTTATTTCTTCTCTTGAAGGGTTTTCAATCATTGGTCACCACTCCTATCTCTTTTTCTATTTGTACAACCATTCTAAATAGAAAGGATTCCTTCCTCCTTATCGTATACATATTTTACAAAAAAAGAAAGGATTCTATCTATTCAAGAGGAAAAACTATAAAAAAAGAGACGTAAATGCTAACCAAAATAATAGGAGAAAAGAAAAAAGCGTGTTGTACAAATCTACCCGTTTTAATAAGCTAATCGTATCATACACACCTATAATTATTTGTTAAAGAATAAATAGTCTTCCCAAGTATCAATATCTCGCAGTAATTCTGGTTGATCATAGGAAAGTATTTTCCTTTTATATTGAGGGTCCTTTAAAATCGAGTGAGCTCCTCTATTCCCAGATAGGCATTTTAGCTTTGAAAACAACCGGTTAGAAAATAACACAGGAGGCTGAGGAATCCCCTTGAAGCTAGTGGCGACAAAGTCAACGCTTTTGTCCAACTGAAATTGCTCCATAATTTGGTTCAATAGTTCGCTTGTAATAAACGGTTGGTCGGCAAGCATTACCAAAACTCCATCTGCCTCTAAACGTTCTGCTTCTAAAATACCACTATGCAGCGAGTGGGCTGGACCATACGTAGACTGCTCACATGAATGAATAATGATACGATCTTCCCGTAGACTTGGAAGAATCCAGTGCACGTCATTAGTGACGACAATAACGTCATGAAGATTGGATGCGAGAGCAGATCTTAACCCTAAATTTCCTAGGGGAATCTGTTGAATGGGAAAATAAAGTTTATGAATTCCTGGACCCGTCCTCTTGCTATTTCCTGCTGCCAAATAAACACCTATAATCTTCATCGTTATGCCTTCCTTAATTGCTGGATAATTTCTCCCATTATACTGACAGCAATCTCATTTGGACCTCTTGCACCAATCGAAAGGCCAACCGGTGAAAACACCCATTCTGGTTCCTTAATTTGTGCAAATAAACGAGTTTTTCTTTCCTTTGATCCCAATATTCCAACATATCGACAAGGCTCTTTAGAAAGTAATCTTAGCAACTCTTCATCCCGCTCCAAATGATGGGTCATCATGACGACAAAGTCCTTTTTTTGTATCGCTAACTGATGAAAAATTTCACTTGGAAACCCGATGAAAAAATGGTCGGCTTCAGGAAATCTCCTCGGTGTACACAGGCTTTCACGCCAGTCACTAATGGTAATCGAGAAGCCATTTTGCTTTGCTAATAAGACGAGTGGCTTTGCATCTTCTCCTGCACCAAATATGATCAACCTTGGTCGAGGAAGGATGGTTTGAACATACATTGAACCATGTAATCCCTCTCGTACGTGTTTCACTTTTTCAACCTCCCCTTGCCAATTACCAAAGTGGTGTCCATTTTCACAAATACATAACGTCTCGGATTTGCCTAAGTGCTTCACTATTTTCACTGAAAGTCCCGCATCGATATACATGACCACTCTTCTAAGAAACTCTTGTACGGTTTCATCAACCGTTTCCAATAGTACATAAAGGACACCGTAACACCCTGCTTCTGAAAACCAGCTATCTTCTGTCATATCTATCTCTTTGGTTGCCCATTTATTAGGGGATAAGTCATTTACATAATGTGAGAGCTCCTCTTCAATACAACCACCACTTAGCATGCCGATTTGTTCTCCATTCTTGTCGAAGGCCATCATGGCTCCTGCCTTTTGATAAGATGATCCTTCTGTCTGAATGATCGTCGCCAACGTGATTGGGAGCGGCTTTTTCACCACTATGTCTAAAATATCATGCACTCGTGTCAACTCCTATCATGATTCTTTTTAAGGACGGAGCTGACCGCTTCTTTAATTTCTTGGTAACTAGTGCAACGACAAAGGTTAGAACCTAGCCAATCTTCTATTCGCTCATCATCAGCATCTGGGTGGTGATGAATAAGAGAGTGAGCGTTCATAATAAACCCTGATGTACAATAGCCACATTGAAAGGCCCATTTCTCGAGAAAGGCTTGTTGTATAGGGGTATTATGCAAACCTTCAATCGTAACAATTTTTTTCTCTCTTGTCTCTACTGTAAGGAGCATGCAAGACTTTATCGGTATGTTATCAATTAAAACGGTACAACTACCACAATCTCCATTTTCACACCCTCGTTTAGCCCCTGTTAAACCGTATTGTTCTCTAAGTGTTTCAAGAAGTGTTTCCGCCATCCTCACGACTGCTTCACTTATTTGTCCGTTTATATTAACGGTAAGCTTTGTTATCACACTGTACCTCCTTCCAACGTTTCAATCATCGTTGTGACTATTTCTTGGAGAACAAATTCACGGTAAGCTCTAGAACCACGTATATCGTCTTTAATCGGTGCTGGGATCATTAAGAACGCCTGATTGATTCTTTTTTTTAGAGGCAGCTGTTGATTATTAAGTGTTTTCTCCATCGGAATGGAACGGAATGGAAAAGCACATAACCCGCTAAAAGCGAATTGAATGACATGTTCTTTCTTAATTGACGCCATGGAAATAAGCGGGTAATCGATCTTGTCGATCTTTCTTTTTTTCACGTAGTAAAAGGGAGCGTTTATTTCTCGTAATGGTGTCCTCAGTTGAACAAGAAACTCTCCTTTTTCTAGTCGTAACCTTTTCTTAAAAAGCTGCTGGATTGGTTCGTACCGAAGCCCGTTTTTGCCTGCAATCACACAAGTACTATCACATACTAAAAAAGGCAAAACCCCCTCCCGATAAGGGATCATCCCATTAATGTTACCTCCAAGTGTGATTTGATTTCGTGCAGTTCGATCAGCTACATTGGCAACTACTTGACTTAAAAGAGGGAATCTATCGTCTTCTGCCAGTTTCGTAAGTGTTAGTGCTGCTCCTACGACTAGCTCTGAACCATTCTGTTCTATTATGTTACACTCTGGAATTTTCTTTATGTCTATGACCGCTCTAGTCAAATCCATAAACCGGCCGAGTGTTGTGAATTCCGTCCCACCCCCGTAATATAAAGGCCCTTTCTGCTTTTCATAAAGTTGTTGGAAAAGCTGGATGGCTTCAGTTATTGAGCTTGGTTGAAAATATTCGAAATCAAATGGAATCATGACGAAAAACCGTCCTGATGGCTTACTACTCTCCAAATTGACTCTGGTGTAATAGGCAACCGGTAAAGTGAAACATTTGCAGCAGTTGAAAGACTATTGGCTAAGGCGGCTGGCATGCCAAGAATACCGTGCTCACCAATAGCGCGTGATCCGAAAGGGGAGTGACTATGTGGTGTTTCGACAAAGGCTACTTTATAAGTGGGCTGTTGTCCAAAATGAATGGGTTTATATGAACGGAATTGATTATTTAACACTCTTGCTTTTTCGTCAAAATAAAAGGCTTCTCGTGAGGCGAAACTTATTCCCATGTTCATTGCCCCAAAGACTTGTGTTTCGGCTCCTTTTTTATTTAATATTTTCCCCGCATCGATTACACAGACTGCTTGAAGCAGCTTATAGGTGTGAGTTGACGGATTGTACTCTACTTCGACAGCTTGAGCGGCGACACCCCATTCAGGACCAGACTGTCCAACTCCTGTATCCTTATTCGCTTCCTTTAACCCTTCAAACACATACGAGCCTCTTCCGATAACTTGTTGACCTATTACTTCTCCATTCTCGTTAACAATTCCAAACGCAATTTGGGCAAAATCTATATAGTTCCGTTCAACATTCTTTTCGTATACTTTTTTATTTTCTATTTCTAGCTTTTCTAAGGGTAGAGCCAATAGTTTACTAGCTGTTTCTTTTAGTTGCTGCATTGCATCTTCCGTCGCGGCCAATACAGCATTTCCAACTAAATACGTCGTTCGACTAGCAGCCGTTTTCCAATGTTCAGGGGCTACTTGAGTATCCACCTCCATTTTTATGTGCACATCCTCTATCTCCATCTTTAAGCGTTCTGCCACCATTTGTGCCAACACGGTTTTCGTTCCTTGTCCGATTTCAACAGCCCCACAGTTAATCGTAACACTCCCGTTTTCATTAAAAATGAGGGTCGCACCTGCTCCGGCATTTACACTTGTAGAGGAGTTTTTCCATACGAAGGAAATTCCCTTGGCTCTCACTTTATTTTTTGATTCATGGAATACAACCCCATCATTCCAGTTGATCAATTCCTTAAGTTTCTTTAAACAAGCGATTCCGTCACCCATGTTACTAGGTGTAATTCTTACTTGTGAAGGAGTTGTATCTCCAGGTGTAATAGCATTCTTCATTCGAAATTCCAACGGGCATATGTCTAATTTACCAGCTATTATATCGATTGCTCTTTCCACAGCAAAACTAAATTCACAATGGCCAAACCCACGGAATGCCGTTGCATAAGGGTGATTCGTGTACATGCATAATGAATCACATGTGACATGTTCAATTGAGTACGGGCCCGTGCAATCAAGAGCAACGACGGTACTCATCAACACTCCACTTCCTGAGTAAGCACCACCATCAAACAAAAATAAAAACTCTGCTGCTTGTAATCTCCCAGCTTTCGTACATCCTAATTTCACTTTTGCCTCCAATCCGATATGGACTGGAGAGGTGATAAAATCCTGTTCTCTCGTGTTTCGTAATTTCACCTTTCTCCCACCTACATGTACTGAAGCGAGATAAGCTAAAATCTCTAACTGTACAGCGGTCTTTCCTCCGAAGCCTCCTCCCACTAATGGAACTGTCACATGAATGTTTCCTGCATTTAGACCAAATGCATCACTTAAATCTCTCCTAATTTCAAATGGGCTTTGGGAAGCTGACGTAATCTCTACGTCTCCATTGGGCTTTATTTCCGCTATTACCCCTCTTGTTTCCATGGCAGCATGATCCGATTGTGGAAGTGTAAAATATTCTTCTATTACGATATCACTCTGTGAAAATCCCTTTTCTGTATCTCCTTTTCTTACCTTTGTTCGGTTGGCAATATTTGTCCCATGTTCAGGGCGAATTCTCTCTTTCATCACTTTGTATTGATTAATATTTTCGTGTACGAGCGGGGCAGTGCTCTCATAGGCTTGTAAGGCTGAATTCACAACAGGTAATTCATCATACGTAACCTGAATGGAAAGAGCCGCTCTTTTGGCAGAAACTTCACTAGTTGCAATGACCATAGCGATTGGTTCACCAAAATATCGAACTTTTTCAAACGCCAATGGGGGTCGATCGACAATGGTTGACCCAACCGGGTAAGGGAAGTCATTCCCCAGCACAACACGAAGTACACCAGGGACATGGTACGCCTCAGTCGTATTGATGTTACGAATATAACCGTGAGCACATTGACTTGTCACAAGTTGAACAAATAGGGTACCTGCCTCAGGGTGATCATCAACATATTTGGTTCTACCGGTTACTTTATTTTCCCCTTCTTTTCTAGGGATACTTTTACCTATTAATCTATACTGATCCATCGTTTCCCCCTTTCCCCCATTTTCTCTCTAGTTGTATGATAGTAACGGCCCAATTAGAACATCCGTACAAGAAGTTCAACTAAAAAGCATGTCCTCCTCATCCTAACCAAAGAAGGTGGAAAAATCGAGAAACAATACTACATCATCCATTGATCTTTTATGAATTTTCTTCTTAAATCACAGTGCTGTAAAAAAGTGAAATCCTCGTCCTTTTTCTATACATGTTCAAAGACGAGCTTGAATACTACTTATAGCATAGCTACTTAATTTAGGAGGGGAAACATGAAACAGAAGAAGTTATTGTTTATATTCGGATTCTGCATTCTTTTATTAACGGCTTGTAATGGGAAAGAGACTGCCACACCTTATGATTTATGCGGGTACGGGCCAATGATGATTGTTGATGATAAAATCTATGTTAGTGTACCCGACACGAAATCATTTACGTTGTCTAAAGAGCTTGGCGAAATCAGCGAAAAAATTGATGAACAATTTCATCCAACCGAAAACCTTACCTCAAACGTGCTCGAACCTGGAACCGTCATTTATAGCGTTCAAAATTATGACCATTATTTAGTCGCCAAAACAACTGAAAATAACTATCTGCTTTTTGATGAAGTGAATTAATTCCTAAAGAGTATAGTACAAAACAAAAACCGCCCTTTAGGGAAGGACGGTTTTTGTTGCTTGATTAGTTACAAACATTCCCATTACTATTATCACATTTATTTCCATCGAATATATTTTCTTCTACAGGACCTTCTATTTTAATATCTAGTTCTACATTCTTCTTCACTCTATTAAATTTGATGGCATTCTCTTTATCCGCTCCACCAGCACCATCAGCAATGAAAATTCCAGAGCCTGATCCCCCAGTTCCGTTGTTTCGAATGGTGTTCGTGTCAATCACATTTTGATCAGCCTGGCTCGTCAGTAAAATCCCACTCGATTCATTTTTACAAATTCGGTTCTTTTTGATACTATTGTTGTCTGCTCCTTCGCAAACGATTCCAGCTCCAATATTCTTACGAGCTGTGTTACCAAAAAGAAAATTGAATGCTCCTCCATCCGTATTCTCATCATTATTTTCCAATAGAAAACCGAAATGCTGTGTTTGATTACTTCCATTTTCTTTCGCTATATTATTTAGAACGAAATTAGCATTCCCATCAATGCAAAATCCACCTTGTCTATTGTTTAGACTGTGACAATCTACAATACAGTTACTGTTTCCATTTACATCAAATCCATCATCTCTGTTAAATGAACTAGAACAATCTGAGATGAAGTTATGGTCACCATTTATCTCGAATCCATCATTCTCATTACCAATTGACTTAACTTGATGAAGAAAATTAAAACTTGAATTCACTTTTATTCCGTCACCGTTAAAATCTCTAACTGTCAGTTTTTGTAGTTCGGTTTTCTCTGCGTTTACAGCAACTATATGATTTCCAAAAATAATGGTTTTCTCATTCCCACAACCGTAAATTTTTAATCGTGGTTTATCATCCGTCACTGTAAACCCATCATAAATGCCTGCTAATATATGAATGCTATCTCCTGGATTTGCATTCGTAATTGCATCTTGAACTGTTGCAAAATCTGTTGGTACAACGTGGATTGTCATGATTTCTGTTCTCCCCATTTACGACGTAACATTGTTAACATTTCTCCACTTTTTCAAATAGCTCTATCACGTTCTCTACTTTAAATTGAAGCAACATTTCTTTTTTAATCACATTTTTTAACACATCATTTACATTATCATTAACAGCAATAACCTCTTCAATGGTTAAACAATCCTTCTCAAATGCTGCAACGGCAGCCTGGATTTTTTCTCCCTCAGCATTCATAATATGTGCTAGGGCAAGCTCTTCCTGTCCTACACTAGCTAACAGAAATAAAAGTGTATTGGTTTTATTCAAACTCGGTAATCCGTGAAATGGATCTGGAAAATTTGGTAAACTCAATGAAAACATCTCCCTTTTCATTAATTTTTATTTTCACTCTATTGTATAATTGATAAACAGAAGTGATTGGACGGGTGTCTATTTTACATAAATATTGTTGTACTATAACAAGGAATGTAGCAATCTTCTTTTTTGAATAAATAAAAAAAGCGACGTGTCCTCGACGACGTCGCTTATAAAATAAATATGTAATGAATCTTTTCATTTTACCCATAAGAGAAATGTCCCTTTTCATTCTTAACTCACAAAAAATTGTGTCAACTATTTCAGCATTCGTCCTTCTAAGGTAACAATATTGATCAGGATTTTTGGTTTGCCGTTATTTAAGCCTGAATGTCAGAAATTGAATATTCCTCCAGTTATATAGAGTAAGATCATTATAGATTTTTATGTAAGACGAGTTGTTCACCCTTTCTTCCCATCACCCTAATGCCTTTGTTTACAAAACCCCCCTTTTGATACACGTATTGGCATGATTAACGGGGAAAAGGAACATTAATGAATTCAGATAAATACTCCAACGATTGTTTGGCAATTCCTCTTCCTTGGTAGGCAGGGTTTATAAAGTAAGCTCTTAATAATTTCGCTTTTTCATTCGTACTGTACACTTTTACGACGTTCCAGCCATGTAGGACGAAAAAGCCAGCTGGTTGATGTTTAAATAATATAACAGTTCCTAAGCGCTCTTCTTCTTCAGAACACAAATTGATCGCCTCTAAAGGGGAAAAGGGAAATTGTATGATGCGATTGATAAAAGTCTAACGTAACAGTAGTAGGCTGTACAGATTTCATTTCTCCTTTCATTACCAGAATGTACGTTTTCATTTTAAGTAAAGGATATGTTTATATGATTTTCTCGTATCGTTATACAAAATGAATAGGTTACATCATTCTTTCTGAACATCAAAAGAGTAGGGGAGCAATATGCACGGCTCACCCTACTCTTTCACACAATTCCTTGTTTATTACGGTACTGAAATAAAGCACCACTACTTGTTCAAGTAAAAATCAATCCCATTCGAATCGGTATTATGATGAAAGGTCAAATCCAAACTCGAGAAACACACTGTCTATTTTATAACCTAATGATTGGTATAAAGCAATCGCTTTATAATTATCGCTCAATACACAAAGGGTAGCTTCTGATTTTCCTTTTTCTTTTAGAAACTTGAGCGCTTCTGTAATGACTGCTTTTGCAATTCCTTTTTGTCGCCATTCAGGTAGCACAAAAATACTTTCTGTAGCACTTCTATTCTCACTTATTCCCCATGTCATCACACTACCGACTACATCTTCTCCTGCAAATGCTGTAAACGTATCCCATTCTGGACCACCTTTTGTCCACCTCAATCGATTTAAACTCCAGGAAATCCCTTCTAGGTCCCCTTTCGCTTCCGCTCGAAGATATTGTTTTTCTTCTTCTTTCGTCTTCATCTTCCAATTGATGATTCTTATTTTATCTGAATGAGGCACATTCTTGATTTCTTCCGTTAAATCCCGCTTCATCACAAATTGAGATCGCTTTGACATAAACCCTTTCGATAAATAATAATCGATATCACTGATCTTATCCGTCGAAATATTGTGACATACTCTTATGTTTCTTTCTGGAAATTGGTTTTTGATTTCGTTTGCCCTTGTTATTAAACAGTTCATTAATTCTTCTCGGATAGGTAAAAGACTGCTCCACTCACCATTGTTCGAAATCGAAATATCAAGATTTAATTTATATACATAATCTATCGATTGGTTTGTTTTATTCATTATCGACCAAGTTTGATCAAACTCCAAATGCCCAACAGCCATGATCGTGTTTTCTTGGTCTACTGCACAGAAGATATTCTCCGGTTTATAATCACCGTTATAACAATAAGTAAGCATTAGAACAACATTAAATTGAGCAATCTTATCAGCATCTTCCTCTGTGTAGTTTCTTATTACATAATGCCTATTTTTTATTTTGGTCATACAGGAAACTTCCTTCCTATCGTCTTATCATCACCTCTTGAACTACTTGACAACTGATTTGATTTTCCCTTTTAACGATCATCATGACGATCAGCCCCTTTTTTCAACATTGTATTATTCTATTCAACATCACTTAGCAAATCCCTTTATTTTAGCGTTTAAATATGTAGAATGGACAATTCATCCAAAGAAAGAATTTGTAAAATAAATGTTCAACTACGTTGATTTTTTCCTCATTCTCTTAATTTTATCGAACAATTATTTTCTGCTGTTTCATGTTTTCAAGCGATAAGAGGGCCAGGATAACGAAGCACTGAATACACTTTCGTTATTGATGATGAATGAATAGCCTCAACAATAGTAGATAGGATACTTCCTGTTCTCTAGTCGCTATTCTTTATGGAAATTTATAAGGGAGCCTTTCCATTTAATAGCGTAACCAACAATGTTTACATTCGGTTAATCTACTACAAACATGAACGTTCATAAATTGTATTTTTCTAAATACAAATGGTAGGAGAAATAAATCCTAGCTTCATTTTAGACCTACCATTTGTAGTTACATTAATTAATAGTGTCACACGCTTCAACCGGGTCACTTATATTATCAGTACACACATTTCCATTATAAATATTAGGTGTACCAGGAAAACCAGCTTCATCAAGGATACTGAAGTTCTCATTTAACTTTAACTTATTAAAGGTAATCGCATTTGGAACCGTGGAACCCGCTCCAAGAATTACGAAAATTCCCGCATTATTCGGTTGTCCCATTGTTCCATTTCCACGAACAATATTCCAGTCAACACGGTTTCCATTTGCAATATCTGCATCTACACCTACTAAAGCAATGCCAATGGACGTATTATTACAGCTTCGATTTTCTAAAATCATATTGTCGTCTGTTTGACAGTTGATTCCAATATTATTTTTAAGCGCTAAATTGCCAACTAATGTGGTATTAGATCCATCACCATCCAACAGAAATCCATCCTCTGTATTCTGTTTTGCTACATTATCAACCAACGTATTGTTACTATTTGTGACATGAAAACCTGCTATGTTTTCATTACTTGTATTTTCAAACAGGCAGTTATTCTCTCCACTAATCTCAAATCCGTCGCCTTCACCCGTAGTATGAGAGCTTGCACTATTGTTTACGAGCGTATTATCATTTGTTTGAATATCAAAGCCAATTCCATTGAATTTTGCTTCAACATTTTGAATGACACAATTATCGCCATTTAAAGTATTAGATTGAAGGAGAACCCCGCTTCCTGAATAACCTTGAACAGTAAAATTCTTCAAATACGTTTGCGGAGACCCATTTATCACGACACCATCACCTGTACCTCCTCCGTTGAAGATAGTTCTACCGATTCCACAGCCGGAGATGCGGACACGCTCTAAATTATTCAAATTAACGTCCATATCATTCAATACGAACGATTGAAACGTTCCTGCACTTACTTCAATCGTATCTCCTGATTCAAGAACAGGTGGCATCATATTATCAATTACATCTTGTACTTGTGGGAAATCCTCAGGTACTCTAAAAATTGTCATGTTTTTCCCTCCTTTCTATATTCGGATTTTCAATGTTAACGGCTAACAATCCTCGACAACTTCGAATAATTCTATAACATTTTCTACTTTAAATTGAAGAAGCATTTCCTTCTTTATAACATGCTTTAATGTTTCATTTACATTATCATTAACAGCAAGTAAATCTTCAATCGTTAAACAATCATCCTCGAAAGCTGCAACAGCTGCTTGAATTTTTTCACCTTCCGCATTCATAATGTGTGCAAGCGCCAGCTCTTCTTGGCCTACGGTTGCGAGAAGAAATAAAAGCGTTTGGTTTTTATCTAAATCTGGTAATCCATTAAACGGATCCGGGAAATTCGGTTGGCCCATTAGATTCAACTCCTTTCTCTTTTTTTTTCCTCAATTTATACTATGAGAAAGGACAAGGACTGCCTGTACGAATAACTAGATTGAATGGAAATAGGGTTATTTATTACGCATTGGAGTCCATATGTAGAACAGTTGGGTTTAACAAAAGAAACTTACCATGAATGCTTTGATACGTTCTTTATCGTCTTACCAGTGCTTACGGGACATGAAGTTCCTCACATCATTTTAATTTTCCAAAATAGATTCGCTTCATTTTTATGAAAGAAAAAAATTCTTTTTTCATTGATGTAACCTAGAGACAACCTTATCCTTCTACTACATCGTTAATACCTATATGTAAATACATATATAGACTTATTTGGTACAGCATGAAAACGATTAAACCCACCGCTACTTGCCTGTTAATCTAGTCAACCGCTAACTATATTTACTCCTTCTTTTTCAATTAGCATTCAAAATAAAGCAGAGAATGATTCTTCATCAATAGTTCCCATCATTTCTATTTGTTTATCCAAATCACTAATATCAGAAACTTTTAGTTAAAAGGAGAACAAAAAAACCCCACTTTTATTTAAAAGTGGGGAACATTAAAGTTCGTGCTATGGATAAATAGGACGCAGGGAAGGTGACCTCTAATATTAAACGCTATTCTTTCTCTTTTGATTAATCATATATAGCTGTTCAACGACAATAGCGATTAGTGTTCCTAGAATAAGACCATTGTTTAATACAGATACGACGACTGTTGGTAATTGAGTAAAGGCTGTCGATGGAACAAACATGACGCCTATTCCTGCTAAAAGAGCAGGGCCTGCAATAGTATATGCTTTATCAAGGTCGGATTCCTTTTTCCATTCTGAGAATGCCATAGCAAGCATTTTAGTAAAAATAGCAAAAGTGACCGTATACCCAACTGCCGGAGGGATGGATGCGAACACATTCATTACGTGAGGTAGTAAGCTCACAATCACCACTAATCCGCTTCCTAGTATGAAAGGGGTAATTCGTTTTATTCCTGTTGTCGCAACAAATCCAGCGGCACCGGAAATTGGAACAGATCCAATTGCAGAAAAAGTCCCCGCAATCAGTTGGTTAATTCCTGAAACAAACCCACCTTGACGAGCTCGTTTTTCAAGAGAGATCCCGTTATTCCCTACGACATGCTCCATGACTCTTATGGATGCAATTAAATTCGTTGTTAAAAGCAACGTGAGGAAAATACCTGTTACAATCATTCCTGCGTCCCATTTTGGAAGTCCCCAAACAAACACACCAGGAAATGAAATCCAATTTGATTCAATCGATGAAATAGTCGGGCTCTTCCCTAATAAACTAAAGGATGCCCAGCCGATTAATAAGGAAAGAATAACGGAATATCGTTGAATCCACTGAATTCTATGGCTAGAAAAATAGAACGTTAACAATAATAAAAAGGTACTTGCCACCATTATCACACCATCAACCGTTCCCGTATCCTCATTAACTCCCAGCATTCCATTCATAAATGCTCCACTCAACTGGATGATTAATAATAATAAATACACAAATGTAACCGTTGGAGTGAACAGGCTTGTTAAAGCAGAAATAAAACCGAAAGTAGAAAGGAGAATAAAAAGAATACCACTAATTAACATCCCTGCTTGTAAATATTGAAGAACTTCACTTGTTGAAGCATAGATAGTACCCGCAAATCCTGCATAAATTAAGAAAATCCCCCACCACAGACCAGCAGGACCTTCATTTATTGGATAGCGATGGCCAATTAGCCCTTGTAATATACCGGCAACACCTAAGACAAACATAGTCCTTTGGACAAATGCGGCTTTTTCAATTCCTTCAAACCCATATAATTCTCCGATCGCAATCGGCGCAACAATCGCCGCTGCCAACATAAAAATCATCCACTGAATGGCTGTAAAAGCTTGATTCATTTATTTCACCCTTCTTGCTACATAGATTAAGTCAATTTTACAATTACATTTCTATAGAAAAAAATCACTTATCTTTTTAAAATGAGCACTTAATTATTTTCATATTCTCTATCACAAGAAGTATATCGAAGTTGTTTGTTTCTGTATAGACCATGTTAATTTTACACATTTTTTAAAATTTTTTGATCAATATATTAATTTAAAAATTTTTAGCCCTATTTCATAAATTTCCTATACTAACAATGATCGTCCGACTACAAATTGTCCATTCGCTCAGTAGTGTTCCTATCAATTTTCTGCCTTTTCCTATTCGAATGTATCAATTTTACTACTACATTCACTAATAACTCTTTCTTATTTTCTCTTTTTCATGCTAAAATAAATGCGCAGGTGACTGATAATTAAAGGAGCAATGCTAATGATATTTTCAATTATTCTATTACTAGCGTATTTGCTTGGTTCGATTCCATCTGGTTTAATCATCGGGAAACTTTTTTATAAAAAGGATATTCGTGAACATGGAAGTGGGAACCTTGGCGGTACAAATACATTTCGTACGTTAGGAGTGAAGGCTGGCTTAATCGTAACCATAATGGATATTTTAAAAGGAACAGTTGCTACTCTCTTACCATTATTTTTTGGCAGTGAACTACACTTGCTTATACCTGGAATCATTGCGGTATTAGGACATACCTTTCCTATCTTCGCAGGATTTAGAGGTGGGAAGGCAGTTGCAACTTCTGGAGGAGTTATACTCGCCTATAATCCATTATTTTTCGGCATTATGTTATTAATCTTATTTCTATTTTTGTATTTAACAAAATATGTATCCTTAGCATCTATGCTCAGTTCGATTACAGCAGTTCTGTATGCAGCATTATTTACAGATGACCCTTTTCTATTAATCGTTGTCATAGCTTTAGCTATATTTGTTATCTACCGACATAAAGCGAATATTGTTCGGATTAAAAATAAGACAGAACCGAAAATAAAATGGTTGTAACATCACCTCATACATAGGAAGAAACGTAAAAAAGCTCAGGAAACTGGGCTTTTTTACGTTTCTGATGACCTTCCAGTTTTAGCTTTTTTCGGGTAAAATGAGAAGGAAGTAATCGAAAAGGTAGGAATACATATGAAAAAAAGAAGAAGAATAAGAAAAGTTCGAGTCATCATTACGGTCGTATTCATTATTGGCATAGGGCTCCTCCTAAGGAATCTTTTTGAACAAGGAAACGAATCGCAAGAACGTACCCCTACTCCCATAACAAATAAAGAGATTCAATTAGAGGCTAAATCGTTCACGACAGAAGCAACGATTTCAGCTATCGGAGACGTATTACTCCATAATAGTGTTTATGAAGGTGCGAAGACGGACTCAGGTTATGATTTTCGTCCAATGATTGAAAAAGTAAAACCGTACTTACAAGAGCCTGATTTTTTAATTGCGAATCAAGAATCGATGCCAGGGGGAGTGGAAATTGGGTTATCGAGTTACCCATCCTTCAATAGCCCGCATGAAATTATTGATGCACTTCAAGAGGCAGGCGTTGATATGGTGACAAATGCCAATAACCACTCATTAGATAGAGGCGAGAAAGCATTAAACAGTGCCATTACCTACTATGAAGAGGTCGGAATGCCTTATACCGGTGCATTTAAAAGCGTAGAAGATCAAAACACAGTTCGAACGTTTAACGTAAATGGAATATCCCTAGCAGTATTGTCTTATACATATGGAACAAATGGTATCCCTGTTCCAGAAGGAAAAGATTATATGGTCAACTTACTTGATGAAAATCGAATAATCAAAGATATCGAAAAAGTAAAAATGGAGAATGATGTGGACTTAATTGTTCTTGGCCTTCATTGGGGCCAGGAATACCAGGCTCTACCAACCAAGGATCAGCAAACACTTGCTCAAGAACTGACTGATGCTGGGGCGGACATCATATTTGGTCATCATCCTCACGTTCTTCAACCTATTGAAACAAGAAAAACAGTCGATGGTCGAGAGGCAGTCATCATCTACTCACTCGGTAATTTTATTTCAGGCCAAACTGGTGAATCTAAGGACTTAGGCGGAGTTATAAACGTAAAAGTAAACAAAGCAGTCGAAGGAACAAAGACTACGATTACCTATCCTGAGATTGAATTCAAACCAACCTTTGTCGCCAAGGACCCAACCTATCGTTACATGATGTACCCACTTGAAGAAGCGGAAAAGCTCGGGTTAACGAATCACTCCGTAGTGGATGTTAATTCACATATGAGTACCTATATGACTACATCCCTTAGATAACAAGTCAACACTTATCAGCGTATCGTTAAATAAAATGAGCCTACGTACATTTTAATAGAAGGACGGAGAATGACATTATGAATATATATGTTTCAGAAAGAGCCCAAAAATGGTTTACAGATGAAATGGACGTTCAACCTGGAGACTATATCCGATTCTATGTAAGGTATGGGGGCTCCAGCCCACTACATGAAGCCTTTTCATTAGGTATCGCGAAAGAAGAACCGATTGACGCTAGTGTAGAAACCATAATCAACGAGGTCATCTATTATATTGAGAGTAAAGATGAGTGGTTTTTTGATGGTCATCATCTATTTGTTCAATATAATGAGGCTTTGGACGAGCCAGAATATGAATATAAAAAATAAACTTGGAAGCCTTCGGATAAACGAGATGAAAGAGTCCCATAAAAGACATATGGGGCTTTTTTCTTCATCGTGTACTTCTGTAACATACTTAAAGTCATAGGATGAAAAGTTCGCCAGAAATTTGAAATCAGAAAGAGTAGTGGTATTCATGATTAGAAAAGCAGTTGGAGCGATAATCGTTCATCAATTAAATATTTACTAGTACATAAAACAAGAATCAACACTCATAATGGCAAAGAAGCGATTAAAGGAGAGTGGGATTTCGTAAAGGGTGGAGTCGAAGAGGGTGATAAGGATTTACGAGATACACTTATGCGCGAATTAAAAGAAGAAACGGGTTCAACTGAATATAAAATTGTTAAACAATTTGACGAAATCATTTCTTTTCCGTTTCCAACTAAATTAAAGAAAATGGTCGGCTATGACAAACAGGAAACAACTATGTTTCTCGTCGAGTTTTTAGGTGATACTTCTATACTAATTCCGAATGATATTGAAATAGGCGAGCTACAATTCGTTGAGAAAGAAAAGGTTACAACCAAACTTACTCATCAAGAAACAAAAGAGTATTTTATAAAGTATGTCCCCTCTATAGACAAACCATTGCTTTTTCTTGAGTAGCCTTCACCGGCTCGGCTTGATAGGAACTATTCATCGAGACAGCATAGGTAGATTTACTCTATATTTCTGTCTCTTCACCATTTTCTGTGATTTGCACCCAATCCTAGAAATTAGTTAACGAGAGTGCGCAGCCGATCAGGCGATGTTCTTCTTCAGCTTGGAGACCACTTAGTTGGTAGAATAGGAGCTG
>NZ_JBBAXC010000021.1 GCF_037120725.1 Bacillus spongiae | reverse complement strand
TCCTGAGCCAGGATCAAACTCTCCATAAAAGTAGTTTGACTTGCTCATGTTTTGTGTAAGAACTAAGTTCTTACATTTAGAATTAACGTTGACGTTTCGTCTTTTCAGTTTTCAAAGTTCAATTATCGCTTCAATCGAGCGACTTTATTATCATAACACCGTGAAACTTAAAAGTCAATAAGTTTTTTTGTGTTATTTCATCCAATCTTTGCCGCATCAGCGACGTTTATTAATATAACAAATAAGTATTTTATCGTCAATAGTATTATTAAAAAAACTTTTCATTTTGCTTAAATTCTAAAGAGGAGCTCTTTTTTCCTTTAGGGATGACAATATATTTCATAATTTCTGCTTGAGTAGAAGCAACACGTTTAAACAGTGATAATAAGATCTTATATCTTTCTTGCATGGCACGTTTTACAACCCCATCAATCCTTTCATCATCCATATCCAGAATGATTTCATCCATTTCTCTTCTTAATAAAAATTGAATTTCTTTTTTTTCCTCTTCTCGAATAATTATACCCATCATTAGAATCACCTCTTTTTATTAGTAGGAGTAGTTTTTTCCAATTAGAAAGGATTTATAAACATTTTTTAAATCATATTTTCAGGACAGGCGTGCATAAAATGTAACAGGACTATTTTTGAAGGGGGTTTTCTTTATGATTCAATTTCATGTCTGGAATGTTAAGCGACTAAAATTTATTTCTTTAATTATAATTATTTCTTTTTTTACTGCTGTGCTATTTTATACTCAAAGCACGAATTCCTTTCCAGCATTCTCAACAAAAGAAGGGCCAAGAGCTATTTTTAAGGGAGAAAAAGGGATTGCACTAACCTTTAACATTGGTTGGGGCGATGAGAAAGCAAAACCTATTTTAACGGAACTTAAAAGGTTGAATGTAAAATCCGCTACTTTCTTTTTATCTGGTTCCTGGGCAGAAAGCCACCCTGATTTGACAAAAGAAATACATGAACTTGGATACGAAATCGGAATACTTGGATACAACTACGTTAATTACGCAGAACTAGAGGGTCAA
Organism: Bacillus spongiae; assembly: GCF_037120725.1. Taxonomy (NCBI): domain Bacteria; kingdom Bacillati; phylum Bacillota; class Bacilli; order Caryophanales; family Bacillaceae; genus Bacillus; species Bacillus spongiae. Next base: position 60,320 of record NZ_JBBAXC010000021.1, on the reverse strand, counting down.
GAGATTCGTAATGACCTTTCAAAGGCAATTGAAGTATTTAATAAACTTAAAATTGATAACATTAAACTTGTGCGGGCACCTACAGGGGATTTTAATAAGGAAGTAATAAACATCGCTGAATCTCTTGGGTATACAGTCGTGCACTGGAGTGTCAATTCTCATGATTGGACAAATCCAGGTACTGAAAAGATTGTTGCCAATGCGAAGCCTGCTTCTGAAGGTGACATTTTATTATTCCATGCTTCTGATTCAGCTAAACAAACAAAAGAAGCTTTGCCTGACATTATCCAATCTTTAAAAGCAAAAGGAAACTTTGTCACTATTTCAGAGCTCATAGCAAATGGTGAGGTACGAACAAAGCTAGTTCCTTAGTTTTACCCACAAAAAGAGTGAGGGCTACTTATCCTAGCCACTCACTCTTTCTACGTATACCTTTATTCTTATTACCCTTGCCGCTGATTATACTTCGGAAGCATCAATAACTGATAAGTGTTACATGCTAAAAGTGTAAAGAGCATTAAATAAAGCCAGCTCTTCTCATTTGTTGTTAAGACAGGTAACCATTCTAAAACCGTTACAACAATCATAAAAAATAAGGCAGACACAAAAGTATTGCTTTTTGATTGGCGTGACTTAATTAATGCTACAATCACTCCGTAACCTAATAAACCAATTGCTAATAGAACATAGCTAACGAGACTCTCTCCAGCTGCAGCAAATTTTTGAAAGCGAAAATAGATTAGGTCGAACAAAACTAAAGCAATAATGACAAGTTGCACACTATTCCATAATGATGAAGAACGGAAGAAGCTTACGCCAAACTGATGAATAGTTAAATAAGCAAAGAAACCCATTTGACTAATAACACTGAAGGTAAAACCTACCCCAACCAACCAAATAAAAGCAGGAATAATTTGCGAAAAGTCCATATCATAAAACCAGTTTGAAAATTCATCCCAACGAATAATAAACCCTAAAATTCCCGTTACAACTCCCCCTACTACTAGAGTAGAAAAGAAAAATTTAATCCAATTTCGGATGGTCATTCTTTTTATTCTCCTTACATAGTTAATCTTAACGCTCTTTTGATTTTACCAATGGCATTAATAAAAATCTAGGAATAGTATTATGGCGTATATAAATTGTCATATTTCTCATATTAAAGATAGGGATAAATGCACATGCGAAAGGAGCAGATTTTATGATGTATAAATCCTTTCCTCTTCTCCTCCTATTGCTTATTGTCCTGTCTGCTTGTTCAGGAGGAGAAGAGAGTAGTGGACAAATGGACTATGAAGAAACAAAGAAAATGGTTGTTGACATATTAAAAACAGATGATGGAAAAAAAGCCATTCAAGATGTTATTGCAGATGACAAAATTAAGCAAGAGCTTATTATGGACGAAAGCATTGTAACGAAAACAATATCTGAAACTTTAACCTCTGAAAGCGGAAAGGAGTTTTGGAAAACTTCTTTTGAGGATCCAAAGTTTGCAGAAGCCATGGCACAGAGTATGAAAACCGAAAATGAAGAACTTCTTAAGAAGTTAATGAAGGATCCTGAATACCAAGGAATGATGATGGATTTATTTAAAGATCCTGAATTACAAAAAGAAATTCAAGAATCCTTAAAAAGTAAAGAGTATAGAGAACATCTTCAAACAGTTATCACGGAAACGATTGAAAGCCCGCTCTTTCAGATGAAACTTCAAAATGTTTTAATGAAAGCAGCAGAAGAAGGAAAAAGTAGTGGGGAGGAGAGTTCTGAAAAGGACTCAGAAAAAAGTGAAGAGGAGAGTGAAGGTGGAGAAGAGGGCGGTGGAGAAGAAGGCGGCGGAGAAGAGGGTGGATAAGATAGATTTAGCCTTTTCACCATCGAGAACAAAAAGATGAACAACTTCCCACATCGATCATTCACTCAAAAAAGAAAAACAAATACAGGTCGAAATCAAAATAACTAAATAAGAAATTGAAAAGAGCTGGTTTACATTAAAATAAACCAGCTCTCTCCTTATTTTGATAATAATCCAATAACGTTTTCAGCAATGCCTTTATATATTTGACCGAGTTGATGTTCCTCTGCATATATAGAAGGAGCAAAATCATCCTCATCCCAATCAGGCTGTTGGAGTGGTAGCTTTCCTAATAGCTCCGTTTGCAATTCATCTGCTAGCTTTTCTCCCCCACCTTGACCAAAAACAAATTCCTTCTCACCTGTCTTTTTACTTTCAAAATAAGACATATTTTCAACAACACCTAAAATGGAGTGTTCTGTTTGAAGAGCCATTGCTCCTGCTCTAGCCGCTACAAACGCAGCAGTAGGGTGTGGTGTAGTGACAATGATCTCTTTACAGCTTGGAAGCATTGTGTGGACATCTAATGCCACATCACCAGTACCAGGAGGTAAATCTAACAATAAGTAATCTAAATCTCCCCATTCTACCTCACTAAAAAAGTTGTTTAACATTTTCCCTAACATAGGGCCTCTCCATATGACAGGAGCATTGTCTTCAACAAAAAAGCCCATCGAAATGACTTTTACTCCTAGACGTTCCACTGGGATGATACGTTCTCCGCGTACAACAGGACGTTTAACGATTCCCATCATATCAGGAACACTAAATCCATAAATATCCGCATCAATTAAGCCTACTTTTTTCCCAAGTCTTGCAAGAGATACCGCCAAATTGACAGATACAGTCGACTTCCCTACGCCACCTTTACCGCTTGCTATCGCTATAAACGTTGTTTTACTATTAGGAGACAATAAATTGCCACCATCGCTTTCTAATTGACCCCCCCTATGTTTATCAAGCTCTGCCGGGTCTAGATCCGTAAAGCGAATTCCTACCGTTTCTGCACCTGCGGCTTTCAAGTGTTTCACAATCTCCTGCTGCAATGAAAGCTGCTCGGGAGTTCCTGTTTTCGCAATGGCCACTTTCACACTCACATGGTTTTTTTCTTGCTTTATTTTTATTTCTACAATACCATTCGTATCTTTAAGACTTTTATGTAAAAAAGGATCTTCCATTTTGGATAGTACATTTTGTACAATTTGCTCTGTCAACATTTTACTTGCCTCCCTAAGTATGTATTCGGTTTCATCTTCTCTCAGTATAACATATTTCACTTTTTTAAAAGCAAAGGAAAAAGCTGACCGGTTTAGTCCAAATCAGCTTCATTTGTAAAATATCTAAGAACCCCTTCATAAATGGATGCAGCAACACTTTCTTGATACTCATCATCCATTAATTTTTGCTTTTCCTCAGGATTCGATAAAAATCCAATCTCTACTAGTGACCCTGGCTTTTTAGCATGTTTTAAAATAAAAACATTTGAAATCACTTTTGCTTCGCGCTTTGTATTTTCTAAATTTCGAATAAATTCAGCTTGTATAAACTTAGCTAACCGTTCATTTTCTTTATAACGAGGAGAATAAAACGTCTGAGCCCCACTCCACCTTGACGACTCAATCGCATTTAAATGAATGCTAATAAACAAATCCGCTTCTGAATTATTAATAAGCTCCAGTCTTTTCTTTAAATCTTCTGTCTTTCTCCGACTATATCCTTTCGTTCCTTCTTCTGCTAAATCTGTATCTTCCTCTCTTGTTAGTAAAACAAGCGCACCCTGTTCTTGAAGATACTCTCGAAGTTTCAATGTAACCTCTAACGCAATTTCTTTTTCTACTGCTTCACGGTCTGAAGCCCCCCCATCAGGACCACCATGCCCGGCATCTAAATAAATGATTTTCCCTGATAAGGGTAAATTCCATGACTTCCACGAGTTATCATCTAATATAGTCAGTTGAAAAAGCAAAAATAATACAATCGCTGCACCAAAGAAGCCAATAATCTTGAGTTTTCGAAACATCGGACACGCCACCTCCCTATCTCTATACAAAAGATATGGGACAAGGCATGAATTTAGAACATCAAAACAACCCTTTAATGCAATCGTAGTTTATAACGTTGTATCCCTTTTTGAAAGCCCTCATTCCACCAATTATCCACAAACTGTTCGCAAGCAAAGTAAAAGGATTCATCAACTGGATTGGCAACCCCAACTTCTGCCCAATATAACCAAAAATTATATATTGTATCAGTTAAATGTTTTAGCTCAGTTGCTACCGTACTTTTAATTCTTTCTATACTCTCTCCACTCTTTCCAAGACGACTAAGCTTCCCACCCAACAAATAGGATTCAATAGCAACATCATAGCAGGCTTCATCAAACCCTTCTTGCATGAAAAGGCCCCCTTGGACTTTGAGCGTACCAAAGTACTTCCTTACACTCTCTGATAACAACTTTATAGAAATTTCCTTTAATAGTCGACGTTCATATTTTATTTGTTTTTCTCTTCTTTTCGCATTAAATGTCGTTATCACGTTCATTTGTATTCACTCCCTTGAAAGTATTTTCCTACAACAACCCCAATGTAATCCTAGGAAAATGCTATCACCCTTACCCATATTCGGAAAATAGGGAGACCCATTTATTTATGGAACCAAGCTATAGGAAAAATCCCTTTCACGGTCATCTCTTTAATGCTTATGAATGGATAAAATGAAGAAGAAGAGAGCGAAAGTTGCATTTATACTTACCTGTTTATACAGAGCGAGCTTCTTTACTACTCTGTTTTTATTAAATGACTAAGCTCTTGAGCACAAAAAAACCCAACCAAAATGGTTGGGCTTTTCCAAACGTGTATAAATTAACGTTTTGAGAATTGTGGTGCACGACGAGCGCCTTTAAGACCGTATTTCTTACGTTCTTTCATACGAGCGTCACGCGTTAACAATCCAGCGCGTTTTAATGGAGTACGGAATTCAGGGTCAACTTGAAGTAACGCACGAGCGATACCGTGGCGAATAGCGCCAGCTTGACCAGTATATCCACCACCATGTACGTTTACTAATACATCGTAGCTACCTAGAGTTTCAGTAACGTTTAGTGGTTGTTTAATTACTTCGCGTAAAGCTGCGAATGGAATATAGCTTTCTACATCACGATCATTGATAACAATACGACCTTCGCCTGGTACTAAACGTACACGAGCAACTGAGCTCTTACGACGGCCTGTGCCATAATATTGAACTTGTGCCAAGATAATGTCCTCCTCTAATTAATTATCCACGAAGTTCGTAAACTTCTGGTTTTTGTGCTTGGTGTTGATGCTCTGCACCAGCATATACGTGTAATTTTTTGATCATTTGACGTCCAAGAGAACCCTTTGGAAGCATACCTTTGATCGCAAGCTCTAACATTTTCTCAGAGTAGTTAGAACGCATTTCAAGTGCTGTACGAGACTTTAATCCACCTGGGTGCATGCTGTGACGGTAGTAAATTTTATCTGTTAATTTCTTACCTGTTAATTGGATTTTCTCCGCATTGATAAGAATTACGTGATCACCAGTGTCAACATGTGGTGTAAAAGTTGGTTTGTGTTTACCGCGTAAAATAGATGCTACTTCGCTTGCAAGGCGACCTAAAGTCTTGCCTTCAGCGTCAACAACGTACCATTTACGTTCGATTTCATTTGCTTTCGCCATATACGTCGTACGCATTGTTTACCCTCCTAATATTTAAAAAATTATCCAATGAATTTGAGTATTTATTTAGTCACAATAAGTTTCCGGGGCTTATCGTGGGGTTAAAATTCATACCATATGATATCTTATCTCTTTCTAGACACATTGTCAAGAAAATGTTACACCTGGATTAGTTGTCATTGGTATACCACACTTTCCAAAGATATAGCCCGTGAGCTGGAGCAGTTTTCCCCGTGACCTGTCGATCTTTTAAAGCTAATAGCCGGACCATATCGTCTGCTCTTCGCTTTCCTTGTCCAACTTCAATTAGTGTTCCCGTCATAATCCGGACCATATTATATAAAAAACCATTTCCAACAAAGGAAAAACATACTTCATCTTCGGTTTTTTTAATTGATATTTTATAAATGCTGCGAACTTTATCATTCACCTCTGTCTTTGCAGAACAAAAGCTAGAAAAATCGAACGTTCCCGTTAGGAGATCCGCTGCTTTTTGCATTTCAGCTACATTTAAGGGAAATGGGAAATGATAAGCATAATTTCGTGTAAATGGACTTGGGAATGGACTTATATTCAATTTATATCGATACTCCTTTTTTTGAACAGAGTATCTTGCATGAAAATCTTGTGGCACAAATTCACTGTGAAGAACAACAATTTCTTTGTTAAGTAGAGAATTTAAAGCGATTGTCCATCGATTTTCAGCAATGGTTAAAGGTGTATCAAAATGAAATACTTGTCCAAGTGCATGTACTCCGGCATCTGTTCTACCAGAGGCCGTAATGCGTACATCAGTCCCCTTATGAATTTGCTTTAAGGCCTTTTCTAGCTCTAGTTGAACCGTCCTCTTTGATGGTTGTACTTGGTAACCGGAAAATAAAGTTCCATCATAGCTTACTATACATTTCACTCGTTGCATCTTGTCACTCCATTAAGAACGTAATAAATACAAAACAAGGGCTACAGCTAATAGGGATAAAAGAGATACTGTGTCAGAAAGCTTCCAGTTCAGCTGACGGTATTTTGTTCGTCCTTCTCCACCTCGATACCCGCGTGTCTCCATTGCGATGGCTAAATCTTCTGCACGCTTAAAAGAACTAACAAACAGTGGAATTAATAGTGGCACTACTGCTTGAAGTCTTCCTTTTATACTTCCACTGGCCAAATCAGAACCTCTGGCCGATTGCGCTTTCATTATTTTATCGGTTTCTTCCATCAAAGTTGGGATAAAGCGTAAAGAAATCGACATCATTAACGCAATTTCGTGCACCGGCATGTTTATTTTCTTTAAGGGACCAAATAATGCTTCTAATCCATCCGTTAAAGAGATGGGCGTTGTCGTTAGCGTTAAAAGCGAAGTCACGATAATTAATAAGAGGAACCGCAGCGAAATAAAGATTCCTTGGCGTAATCCTTCTTCATAAACTTTTAAAAGGCCAATATCAATAACCACACTTCCTTCTTTTGTGAAAAAAACATGTAAAAGGAAAGTAAATACAATTAACCAGAGAACAGGCTTTAAGCCATTTACTAGAAATACATATGAAATTTTGGTCAGTAACACAAGTGAAAAGGTAAATAAAGCTAAAACTCCATATGTTATTCCATTATTAGCTAAAAAGACCACAACGATAAATAAAAAAACAAACAATAACTTCGACCTTGGATCCAAGCGATGGATGATGGAATTCTGTGGTACATACCGACCAATAACAATCTTTTCCATCATGCTTGACCACCTCTTTCGACCATGTCTGCGATAAGCGATGCAAGTTCTTCAATGGAAAGGCATGTAGTAGGAAGTTTCTTTCCCATTTTCATTTCAAACTGATGTTGAAATCTAACAAATTCCGGAATGTTTAGTCCGAACGACTTGAGCATTTCAACATCCGAAAAGATTTCTCGTGGTGTTCCCTGTTTAACAACACGTCCATTGTTCATAATAATGAGCTTCTCTGCATACTTAGCTGCATCTTCCATGCTATGTGTGACCAATATAGTTGTAAGTTTTTCTTGCTGATGAAGAAGGTCAAACATGTCCATAATCTCTTTTCTTCCTCTTGGATCTAATCCTGCAGTCGGTTCATCTAATACGAGAACATCTGGCTGCATTGCTAAAACCCCAGCAATTGCCACGCGCCGCATTTGTCCACCCGAAAGGTCAAATGGAGACTTAGTTAAAACCTCTTCAGAAAGACCAACTTGTTGAATATATTCCCTAGCTCTCCGCTCAGCTTCTCTAGGTGGAACTCCAAAGTTTAATGGACCATACATAACGTCTTTAAGTACCGTTTCTTCAAATAACTGATGTTCAGGAAATTGAAACACAATGCCGACCTTTTGTCTAATCTCTTTTAGTTTTTTTGACTTTTCATTAGATTGAATAACAAATTTACCAATCTCCACTTGACCACTTGTAGGACGAAGTAAAGCATTTAAATGCTGTAATAACGTTGATTTTCCTGAACCTGTATGTCCAATAATCGCGACATATTCTCCGGAAGGAATTTGAAAACTCACTTCATGAAGAGCCCTTCTCTCAAAAGGGCTACCGACACCATATGAATAGCTTACATTTTGAAGTGTGATATCCATAAATCATCCACCAATTCTTCTTCGGTTAAATAGTTGTGTTTTATGTTTAAACCTTTTAATTTTAAGGATTTGCTCATTTTTGCAGCAAATGGGATGTCTAACCCTAGCTGAATTAATTCCTCATCAAGTTGAAAAATCTCTTCTGGTGTTCCTTCTTTAAAAATTTCTCCTTCGTTTAATATAATTAAACGATCGGCTTTCCTTGCCTCTTCCAAATCATGTGTAATGGAGATAATCGTAATCTGCTCTTGTTCATTTAATTCTCGTATAGTCTTAATTACTTCTTCTCGACCTTTCGGATCTAGCATAGAAGTTGATTCGTCAAGAATAATTATTTCAGGTTTTAAAGCCATTATTCCCGCAATAGCTACACGCTGTTTCTGTCCCCCAGAAAGATGGTGTGGCTCTTGATTAAGAAAATCAAGCATTTCTACAGAACGTAATGCGTGATGTATTCGTTCTTTCATTTCCGGAAATGGAATTCCGTAGTTTTCTAAACCAAAAGCCACATCATCCTGAACGGTTGCGCCAACAAACTGATTATCAGGATTTTGAAACACCATGCCAATCCTTTTTCTGATTTCCCAAATGTTTTGTTCATTTAACAACCATTCTCCAACTTTCACCATCCCTGATTGAGGAAAGTGCAAACCATTTAACATTTTAGCCAGTGTCGATTTTCCTGATCCATTATGTCCTACAATCGCTAACCATTCCCCCTTTCGAACATCCAATGAGATGCCTTTTAAAGCAGGTGGTAGTTCTGAGTGGTAACGAAAATATACATCTTGAATCGAAATGACGGATGAAGACATCTTACCCCTCCTCTACGCTATATGAAAAATAGTAAATGTTGATTAAGTAAAAAAGTAGAATATATAAAAAAAAGCCTGCACCCCATTCCTTGAAAAGCTAATTGCTTTTCATGTTCAACCTTGAACGCCCATATTGGGGGAAGAGGTGCATGGAGCTAGACGAGACGCATGATACGCTCATCATAACGCTCTGCTTTTTTGCTTAATATTCAACTCTAATTGCAGAAAAAGGGCACGAAGCAGTTAAGATATAACTGTCCTGCCCTAGATGTTCTACTATTATACTAACTCGATAATAGCCATTGGTGCTCCGTCACCACGACGAGGTCCAAGTTTCATAATACGAGTGTAGCCACCTTGACGCTCACTGTAACGTGGAGCGATATCAGCAAATAGTTTTTGAACAGCATCTTGATTGCTTTCAGCATCTGCTACTTCGTTACGAATAAATGATGCAGCTTGACGACGAGCATGAAGATCGCCACGTTTACCAAGAGTAATCATTTTTTCAACAACAGAACGAAGTTCTTTAGCACGAGCTTCTGTTGTTTCGATACGCTCGCTGATGATTAGATCAGTAGCTAAATCGCGAAGCAACGCTTTACGTTGTGCACTAGTACGTCCTAACTTTCTGTAGCCCATGAAGGTTCCCTCCTTTGTTATATGGTTATATCAAACTATATAAAGATCAGTCATCTTTACGTAAACCTAAGCCTAATTCATCAAGCTTTGCTTTTACTTCCTCTAGTGATTTACGTCCTAAATTACGAACTTTCATCATATCTTCTTCTGACTTATTCGCTAACTCTTGAACAGTGTTGATTCCAGCACGTTTCAAGCAATTATACGAACGAACAGAAAGGTCTAACTCTTCAATAGTCATTTCAAGAACCTTTTCTTTTTGGTCCTCTTCTTTTTCAACCATGATTTCAGCGTTTTGCGCCTCATCTGTTAAGCCAACAAAGATATTTAAATGTTCAGTAAGGATTTTTGCACCTAAAGAAATCGCCTCTTTTGGTCCAATACTTCCATCAGTCCAAACATCAAGAGAGAGTTTGTCATAATTAGTCATCTGGCCAACACGAGTATTTTCTACTTGATAGTTTACGCGTGAAACTGGAGTGTAAATAGAGTCGATTGGGATTACGCCGATTGGAAGATCTTCGCGCTTATTGTGATCGGCTGGTGTATAGCCACGGCCTCTTTGTGCCGATAAACGCATACGAAAATGGCTGTTGCTAGACAAAGTAGCAATGTGTAAATCAGGATTTAAGATTTCAACATCACTATCATGTGTAATATCAGCAGCCGTTACGCTACCTTCACCTTGAACATCAATTTCAAGCGTTTTTTCTTCATCAGAGTAGATTTTTAACGCTAGTTTTTTAATATTAAGAATGATAGATGTAACATCTTCAACGACGCCGGCAATTGTTGAGAATTCATGCAGTACACCATCTATTTGAATCGATGTGACAGCAGCACCTGGGAGTGAAGATAGTAAGATACGACGTAAGGAGTTACCCAAAGTTGTTCCATATCCACGCTCTAGTGGTTCTACGACGAACTTCCCAAACTTAGCATCATCGCTAACCTCAACCGTTTCGATTTTTGGCTTTTCAATTTCAATCATTCAAATTTACCCTCCTTTAAAACGTCGAAATCTCGGAAAGAATTCTTATCCGAAATTCCCCATGTTTACATTCCCGATTGTGCACAACAACTGGATTGAACATCTCTTGCACAGAAAAAATACATATCACTTCCCATTATAGACAATGATACGAAATCTATACAGAAAAATTAAACACGACGACGTTTTGGTGGACGGCATCCGTTATGAGGAACAGGAGTAACATCTTTAATAGCTGTTACTTCTAGACCAGCTGCTTGAAGCGCACGAATAGCTGCTTCACGACCTGCACCAGGACCCTTAACAGTAACTTCTAAAGTTTTTAAACCGTGCTCCATAGCAGTTTTTGCTGTTGTTTCAGCTGCCATTTGTGCAGCGAATGGAGTAGATTTACGAGAACCTCTAAATCCAAGCGCACCTGCACTAGACCAAGAAATCGCATTACCGTGTACGTCAGTAATCGTTACGATAGTGTTATTAAAAGTAGAGCGAATGTGAGCAATACCAGCTTCGATATTCTTTTTCACACGACGCTTACGAGTATTAGTTTTACGTGCCATGTTAGCATGTACCTCCTTTACTTATTATTTTTTCTTGTTCGCTACAGTCTTACGAGGACCTTTACGAGAACGAGCGTTGTTTTTCGTGTTTTGACCACGAACTGGTAAACCACGACGGTGACGAAGACCGCGGAAAGAACCAATTTCCATTAGACGTTTAATGTTTAAAGAAACCTCACGACGAAGATCTCCTTCAACTTTGAAACGGTCAACGATATCACGGATTTTACCAAGTTCTTCTTCCGTTAAATCGCGAACACGAGTGTCTTCAGAAACACCTGCTTCTGCAAGAATTTTTTGAGCTGTGTTTTTACCAATACCATAGATATACGTTAAAGAAATGACAATACGTTTGTCACGTGGAATATCCACACCAGCAATACGTGCCATAGTGTACGTGCACCTCCTTCTATATTAGCCTTGTTTTTGTTTGTGTTTAGGATTTTCACAGATAACCATTACTTTACCACGTCTGCGGATGACTTTGCATTTTTCGCAGATCGGTTTAACAGATGGTCTAACTTTCATCTTATTCTAACCTCCCTAGTAGTCCGGAGTACGAAGATTATTTGAAACGGTACGTAATACGACCGCGCGTTAAATCATACGGTGATAACTCAACTGTTACTTTATCACCAGGTAGGATACGAATGAAATGCATACGGATCTTACCTGAAACGTGAGCTAGAACAGTATGACCATTTTCTAATTCTACCTTAAACATAGCATTAGGCAAAGTTTCAAGCACTTTCCCTTCAACTTCAATCACATCGTCTTTCGCCATCAAGCTCATCTCCCTTCATGAGATCATCAAGGACTTCGTCAACAAACTTAGTAAGTGCATATCGCAGCTTTCCATTTGTGACCCGCCCGGTCTCTATTATACTGTTTTGAACTTCTGGAGAAATAAAATCGTAAAAATAAAGATGATGAAGATTTTTCTTTTTCGGACGATCAAACTTACGTTTATCACCATCTGCAATAAGAACAAAATTATCATCAAGTTGTTGGATGACGATACCTAGTAGACCAGTATCTCTTCCTTTTTTAATTAATACGACTTGACCTATATACGGAGTCGAATCGGACTCGTTCAATCAGATCACCTTCACTTAGGCTTTCGTTAATATCTCATATCCATTTTCAGTAATAGCAATGGTATGTTCGAAATGAGCACACATTTTACCATCCACTGTGACAACAGTCCAGTTGTCAGTTAGAGTTTTGACATATCGACTGCCTGCATTCACCATTGGCTCAATTGCCAGTACCATCCCAGGCTTTAATCTTGGACCTTTGTTAGGTGGACCATAATGAGGAATCTGTGGACTCTCATGTAAGTCTTGACCAACTCCATGCCCAACATACTCACGAACAATGGAAAAACCGTTAGCTTCTACATATGTTTGTATCGCGTGAGAGATGTTTGAAAGGCGATCACCTGGCTTTGCTTCTTTTAAGCCAAGAAACAACGACTCTTCAGTTACATCCAACAGCTTTTGTGTGTCTTCATCTATTTTTCCAACAGCATATGTCCAAGCTGAATCTCCATGATAGCCTTTATATTTAGCACCTATATCAATGCTAATAATATCTCCATCTTTTAGAGCACGTTCACTAGGAATACCGTGGACAAGTTCATTATTCACTGAAGCACAGATACTGCCACGAAACCCATTATACCCCTTAAACGAAGGGATTGCACTATGTGCACGAATAAATTTATCGGCAATGTCATCCAATTCCTTTGTGGTGATGCCAGGAACAATATATTTTTGCAACTCTTGGTGGGTTAATGCAACAATTCTGCCCGCTTCTCTCATTATTTCTAATTCACGAGGGGTTTTACATATGATCATGCATGAAAGCCCCCAACTAGCTTCACGATATCTTCAAAAACAAGGTTGATATCTTTTTGTCCGTCTAGTTCTTTTAAATAACCCTTTTCTTGATAGAAATCAAGTAGAGGTTGTGTTTGTTTAGTATAAACAGATAATCGGTTTTCAACTGTTTCTTCATTGTCATCAGCGCGTTGATAAAGTTCACCTTCACAACGATCGCATACTCCATCTTTAGTTGGTGGATTGAAAACAAGATGATAAGTTGCACCGCAATTTTTACAAATACGTCTACCAGTTAAACGTCCCATTAGCACACTGTTATCAACCTTAATGTTAATGACAAAGTCAATGGTCTTATTTAAACTTGATAGAATTTCTTCAAGTGCTTCTGCTTGGGCTACTGTACGTGGAAATCCGTCTAGTAAAAACCCTTTCTCACAATCAGGTTTTGCTAGTCTTTCCCGAACAATACCAATGGTTACTTCATCAGGAACTAGCTCGCCTTTGTCAATAAATGACTTTGCTACTAGACCTAACTCCGTTTCATCTTTCATTGCAGCTCGGAACATATCACCTGTAGAAATATGAGGAATTCCGTATTTTTCAACAATCTTTTCGGCTTGTGTGCCTTTTCCTGCCCCTGGAGGACCCATTAAAAGGATATTCACCAAATTCCTCCTCAGTTTTATATTGGTTTTAGGAACATATGTCCCTAAAACCAAATCACTATTTAATAAAACCTTTATAATGACGTTTTACTAGCTGAGCTTCCAGTTGCTTCATTGTTTCAAGTGCAACACCTACTACAATCAACAAGCTTGTTCCGCCTATTTGAGCTGATTGTGGTAAACCTGCAAACTTGATAAAGAATACCGGAAGAATGGAAATCACTGCAAGGAAGATCGCGCCCACGAAAGTTAAACGATATAACACGCGAGTTAAATATTCCTGCGTTTTTATACCCGGGCGAATGCCAGGGATATAACCGCCTTGTTTTTGCAAGTTTTCAGCCATTTGCTCTGGATTAACTTGAATAAAGGCGTAAAAATATGTGAAAGCAATAATGAGAGCCACATAAATTGTCATTCCAATTGGTTCAGTGTAATCAAAAATATACTGAATCGTATCCGTTACATCACTCTGACCAAAGAAAGTTGTAATTGTCTGTGGAGTAATAATAAACGAAATAGCGAAGATTACTGGAATTACTCCAGCAGCATTCACTTTTAATGGTAAATGAGTCGACTGACCCCCTACCGGATTACGATTAACTAGTCGTTTTGCATATTGAATCGGAATTTTTCGTAATGCCTGCTGAATGAAGATAACCGCAACAACTAATACGATAACAGCAAGAAGAATTAATCCTAGCATAACGATACGTAAGAATAATTGATCTCCTGCCCCTTCAATTTGCTGAGCATATATTTGATTCACAGCATTAGGAATAGCAGCAACAATCCCAGCAAAAATGATAATGGAAATACCATTACCAACACCTTTAGCTGTTATTTGTTCCCCTAACCACATTAAGAAAGCAGTTCCTGCAGTTAATACAAGAGCTATCAGTAAATAGGTCCCAATGCTCTGATTCTGAATTAAAACTCCACCATACAAACGATTAAAACCGTAAGACATACCGATTGCTTGGAGAAAACCAAGTGCAATCGTAAAATAGCGAGTGAATTGTGTTAATTTACGACGACCAACATCACCTTGCTTGGACCATTCAGTAAATTTAGGTACAACATCCATTTGTAACAATTGAACAATAATCGATGCTGTAATATAAGGCATTATTCCCATTGCGAACAATGAGAAGTTCTGCAATGCTCCACCGCCAAAAGTATTCAAAAAGTCGAGAAGTCCTGGTTGATCATTTAGCTTCAGGACTTGTGCATCAACTCCTGGTACAGGAATAAATGTACCGATACGAAAGACAACTAACATTAGTAGGGTGAAAATTATCTTTCTTCTTATATCACCCACGCGCATAAAATTGGAGATTGTCTGAAACATTAAATCACCTCTACTTGGCCACCAGCGGCTTCAATTGCTTCTTTAGCAGCTGAAGAAAATTTGTGTGCTTTTACTGTAAGCTTTCTTTCAACAGAACCTTTTGCAAGAACTTTAATTCCAGCTTTTTCATTGCTTACAACACCAGTTTCAATTAGAAGTTCTGGAGTCACTTCAGTACCTTCTTCAAATCGATTTAATGTGTCAAGATTTACGATTGCGTATTCTTTACGGTTGATGTTAGTGAATCCTCGTTTTGGTAAACGACGGAATAAAGGAGTTTGACCACCTTCGAAACCAGGACGTACACCTCCGCCAGAACGTGCATTTTGACCTTTGTGTCCCTTACCAGCAGTTTTCCCATTACCTGTGGCAATACCACGACCAACACGTTTACGCTCTTTACGTGAACCTTCATTAGGTTTTAACTCATGTAGTTTCATGTCTGCACCTCCTTGTTTAAGAAAAGTGTTTTCTTATAGTTCTTTTACAGTTACTAAGTGAGCAACTTTGTTAATCATTCCGCGAATAGCAGCATTATCTTGCTGTTCAACTGTTTGGTTAACTTTACGCAAACCAAGAGCCTTAACTGTTTCGCGTTGATCTTGTGGACGTCCGATTACACTGCGAGTAAGGGTAATTGCTAATTTGTTTGCCATTTTAGTTCCCCCCTTATCCTAACAGTTCTTCTACTGATTTACCACGTAATTTGGCTACGTCTTCAGCACGTTTTAGTTGAGTAAGTCCGTTAATTGTTGCACGAACCATGTTAATTGGAGTGTTTGATCCTAAAGATTTTGAAAGGATGTCAGCAACACCAGCTAACTCAAGTACCGCACGAACTGGACCACCAGCGATAACTCCTGTACCGGCAGAAGCAGGTTTTAGTAGGATGTTTCCAGCACCAAATTCTCCGATAACTTGGTGAGGAATAGTAGCTCCTACCATTGGTACTTCAATAAGGTTTTTCTTTGCATCTTCGATAGCTTTACGGATTGCATCAGGTACTTCCTGAGCTTTACCTGTTCCAAAGCCAACGTGACCGTTCTTATCTCCAACTACTACAAGAGCAGTGAAGCGGAAACGACGTCCACCTTTAACAACTTTAGCTACACGGTTTACCGTAACTACGCGTTCTTCAAGTTCAAGTTTGTTTGGATCAATGCGACGCATCTGATATGTCCCTCCTTTAACTATTAAAATTCTAGACCGTTTTCACGAGCAGCATCTGCTAATGCTTTTACACGGCCATGATATAGATATCCACCACGGTCAAATACAACTGAAGTGAAACCTTTTTCTTTTGCACGCTTTGCAACTAATTCTCCAACTTTTACAGCAGCCTCAAGGTTGCCAGTTGAATCATTATTTAGTTCTTTATCAAGAGTAGATGCACTTACTAAAGTTACACCGTTCGTGTCATTGATAAGTTGTGCGTAAATATGTTTGCTAGAACGGAAGATGTTTAAGCGAGGACGCGCTTCTGTTCCTGTAATTTTTGCACGTACACGCGCATGACGCTTCTTACGTGTTTTATTTTTATCAGGTTTCGTAATCACCTACGGTCACTCCTTTCTTTACCTAAGCGGCATTATTTACCTGTTTTACCCTCTTTACGACGAACATACTCACCTTCGTAACGAATTCCTTTACCTTTATAAGGCTCTGGAGGACGTACTTGACGGATGTTAGCAGCAAGAGCACCAACACGCTCCTTGTCAGTACCTTTTACGATAACTTTAGTGTTAGAAGGAACCTCGATTTCAATACCCTTTTCTGGCTCCATCTCAACTGGGTGAGAATATCCTACGTTTAGGATTAGATTCTTTCCTTGCTTTTGAGCACGATAACCAACCCCGATTAGTTCTAAAGACTTTTCAAAGCCTTTAGAAACTCCTTCAACCATGTTAGCGATTAAAGCACGAGTAGTTCCGTGTAAAGCACGGTGTTCTTTATTGTCAGAAGGACGAGTAACGTTGACAACGTTGCCCTCAAGTTCAACTTTCATGTCCTGGTTAAATGTACGAGACAATTCCCCTTTAGGACCTTTAACAGTTACAGTATTTGCTTCGATCGTTACTGTAACACCAGCTGGTACTTCTACCGGTTTTTTACCTACACGAGACATTAGTGTGCACCTCCATTCATGTCAATATATATTACCAAACGTAAGCTAGTACTTCTCCGCCTACTTGTTTCGCACGAGCTTCTTTATCAGTAAGAACTCCGTTTGAAGTAGACACAAGAGCAATACCTAAACCGTTTAATACTTTTGGTACTTCATTAGATTTAGCATAAACACGTAAGCCTGGTTTACTGATACGCTTAAGTCCAGTAATTACACGCTCGTTGTTTGCTCCGTATTTTAAGAAAATGCGGATTATGCCTTGTTTATTATCTTCGATATACTCTACGTCACGTACAAAACCTTCACGTTTTAAAATCTCAGCGATTTCTTTCTTTAGGTTTGAAGCAGGCACTTCTAGCTTCTCGTGACGAACCATGTTCGCATTACGAACGCGAGTAAGCATATCTGCAATTGGATCTGTCATAGTCATTATAATTTACCTCCTTCCCAAATTCGGGTTTTACCAGCTTGCTTTTTTAACGCCAGGAATTTGACCCTTGTACGCAAGTTCACGGAAACAAATACGGCAAAGTTTGAATTTGCGAATGACAGAATGTGGACGACCACAACGTTCGCAACGAGTATAAGCTTGAACAGCAAACTTTGGTTCACGCTTTTGTTTCGCAATCATTGATTTTTTAGCCACGTTTTCGCCTCCCTTATTTAGCGATTACTTTTGGAATGGCATTCCGATTTGTGTTAATAATTCACGAGCTTCTTCATCAGAGTTAGCAGTAGTTACGATAACAATATCCATACCGCGTACTTTTGATACTTGATCATAATCAATCTCTGGGAAGATTAATTGCTCTTTTACTCCTAGTGTGTAGTTACCACGACCGTCGAATGCTTTTTTAGAAACACCACGGAAGTCACGTACACGTGGAAGTGATACAGAAATTAATTTATCTAGGAATTCGAACATACGCTCACCGCGAAGAGTAACTTTTGCTCCGATTGGCATACCTTCACGTAGACGGAATCCTGCAATTGATTTTTTCGCTTTTGTTATAACTGGTTTTTGTCCAGTAATTGTAGCTAGTTCTTCAACAGCTACGTCTAAAACCTTAGAGTTAGATACAGCGTCACCAACACCCATGTTGACAACAATTTTTTCGATTTTCGGTACTTCCATTACAGAAGAATAGTTGAACTTGCTCACTAGAGCAGGTGTGATTTCACTTTGGTATTTAGCTTTTAGGCGGTTCATCTAGCGTACCTCCCTTCTTTTTTAGAACTATTTATCTAGAACTTCACCTGATTTTTTTGCAACACGCACTTTTTTACCATCTTCTACTTTATAACCTACACGAGTTGGCTCGTTAGATTTAGGATCTAATGGCATTACATTTGATACGTGAATCGGTGCCTCATGGCTAATGATTCCACCTTGTGGATTCGCTTGAGAAGGCTTAGCGTGTTTTTTCACGATATTAATACCTTCAACAAGGACACGGTCCTTTTTAGGGAAAGCAGCTAGTACAGAACCAGTCTTTCCTTTATCTTTTCCCGTTATCACCATTACTTTATCGCCTTTTTTAACATGCATTTTGTCGCACCTCCTTGAATGGCGCCATAATTTATATCGATTAAAGTACTTCTGGAGCTAATGATACGATCTTCATAAAGTTGTTTTCACGTAATTCACGTGCAACTGGTCCAAAGATACGTGTACCACGTGGGCTCTTATCATCACGAATAATTACACAAGCATTTTCATCAAAGCTAATATAAGTACCGTCTTTACGACGAGCTCCACTCTTAGTACGAACAACAACGGCTCTTACAACTTCACCTTTTTTAACAACGCCACCTGGTGTTGCTTGTTTTACAGTACATACAATAACATCACCAATATTAGCTGTTTTACGTCCAGATCCGCCTAGAACTTTAATTGTTAATACTTCACGAGCACCAGAATTATCAGCAACTTTTAAACGTGTTTCTTGTTGAATCACTTAGGTTACCTCCCTTCGGAATGAAAAATCGTCCGAACATATAGTAATTAGATAATAACCGCTTTTTCTACAACTTCTACTAAACGGAAACGTTTTGTTGAAGATAGTGGGCGAGTTTCCATAATACGAACAATATCGCCTACTTTAGCTTCATTCATCTCATCATGAGCTTTGAATTTTTTAGAGTATTTTACGCGTTTGCCGTAAAGTGAGTGTTTTTTGTAAGTTTCTACAAGTACAGTAACTGTTTTATCCATTTTGTCTGAAACAACACGACCTGTATAAACTTTACGTTGGTTGCGTTCACTCATTCTGCAAACCTCCTCTCAATTATCGATTGTTAACGCCGATCTCTCTTTCACGGATTACAGTTTTCATACGAGCGATCGCTTTGCGTACTTCACGAATGCGAGCTGTATTTTCAAGCTGACCTGTCGCAAGTTGGAAGCGAAGGTTAAAAAGCTCTTCTTTCAGTGATTTTACTTTTTGTTCAATTTCAGCAGTGGTTAGATCACGAATTTCATTAGCTTTCATTTGATTCACCACCAATTTCTTCTCGTTTAACAAACTTACATTTTACAGGAAGTTTGTGAGATGCAAGTCGAAGAGCTTCACGAGCCACCTCTTCAGGAACACCAGCAATTTCAAACATAACTTTTCCAGGCTTCACTACTGCAACCCATCCTTCTGGAGCACCTTTACCAGAACCCATTCGGACTTCAAGTGGTTTTGCAGTATATGGCTTATGAGGGAAAATTTTAATCCAAACTTTACCGCCACGTTTCATGTAACGTGTCATCGCGATACGAGCAGCTTCGATTTGACGGTTTGTGATCCAAGAAGCTTCTGTAGCTTGTAGACCGTATTCACCGAAACTAACTTCAGTGCCGCCTTTTGCATTCCCACGCATCTTTCCACGATGTTGACGACGGTATTTCACGCGTTTAGGTAATAACATGATTATTTTCCTCCTTCCTCGGATTTCTTCTTAACTGGAAGGACCTCTCCACGATAGATCCATACTTTTACGCCTAGCTTACCGTAAGTAGTATCTGCTTCTTCATGAGCATAGTCAATGTCAGCGCGAAGTGTGTGTAGTGGAACAGTACCTTCACTGTATGATTCAGCACGTGCAATATCTGCACCGCCAAGACGTCCAGAAACTTGTGTTTTAATTCCTTTTGCACCTGCACGCATCGCACGTTGGATGGATTGCTTTTGTGCACGACGGAATGATACACGATTTTCTAATTGACGAGCAATATTTTCAGCAACTAATTTAGCATCTAAATCAGCTTTTTTAATTTCTACGATATTAATGTGGACACGTTTGCTTGTTAGGCCGTTTAACGCTTTACGTAAAGCTTCAACTTCCGTACCACCTTTACCGATAACCATACCAGGTTTAGCTGTATGAACTGTAATGTTAATGCGGTTTGCTGCACGCTCGATTTCTACTTTAGAAACTGATGCGTCTGATAAGCGTTTCGCAATATACTCACGAACTTTTAGGTCTTCGTGTAGAAGTTCTGCATAGTCTTTTCCTGCGTACCATTTCGAATCCCAATCACGGATAACGCCGATACGCAAACCGACTGGATTTACTTTTTGACCCACGAATTATCCCTCCTTTTTTTCTGATACCACTAGTGTAATGTGGCTTGTGCGTTTATTAATTTGGCTTGCACGACCCATCGCACGTGGGCGGAAGCGTTTCATTGTAGGACCTTCGTCTACAAACACTTCTGAAACAACTAGGTTGTTTACGTCCATATCATAGTTATGCTCTGCATTTGCGATAGCAGAATTTAAAACCTTTTCTACAACTGGAGAAGCAGCTTTTGGTGTATGACGTAGGATGGCAACCGCTTCACCTACTTGCTTACCTCGGATAAGATCTACTACTAAACGTACCTTACGAGGAGCAATACGAACTGTTCTCGCAACAGCTTTTGCTTGCATTAGGATACCCTCCTCTCAATTAGCGTCTTGTTTTCTTATCATCAGCAGCATGGCCTTTGTAAGTACGAGATGGTGCAAATTCACCAAGCTTGTGACCTACCATATCTTCTGTGATGTATACAGGTACATGTTTGCGTCCATCATATACGGCAATAGTATGACCGATAAATGTTGGGAAGATCGTTGAACGACGAGACCAAGTTTTTACAACTTGTTTCTTTTCCGTTTCGTTTAAGTTCTCGATCTTTTTCATTAAATGATCATCAACAAAAGGTCCTTTTTTTAAGCTACGACCCATGTCTGAACCTCCCTTCGCGATTGTTCTACGGTTCTATCAGTGAACCGTAGGTCAACCCCGTTATTTTTTACGACGACGTACAATGAACTTGTCGGATTTGTTGTTCTTCTTACGTGTTTTGTATCCAAGAGTTGGTTTACCCCATGGAGACATTGGTGATTTACGACCGATTGGTGCGCGTCCTTCACCACCACCGTGTGGGTGATCGTTAGGGTTCATTACAGATCCACGAACAGTTGGGCGCTTACCTAACCAACGAGAACGACCTGCTTTACCAATTTTAATTAGTTCATGCTGTTCATTTCCAACCTGACCGATAGTTGCACGGCAAGTTGCAAGAATCATGCGAACTTCTCCTGAGTTTAAACGTACAAGTACGTATTTACCTTCTTTACCTAAAACTTGTGCTGAAGTTCCAGCAGAACGGACCAATTGTCCACCTTTACCAGGTTTCAACTCAATATTGTGGATAATTGAACCCACAGGGATGTTTGCTAATGGTAACGCATTACCTGCTTTAATATCAGCTTCAGGTCCAGACATAACTTCTTGACCTACCACTAAATTTTTAGGAGCTAGGATGTAGCGCTTTTCTCCATCTGCATAATTGATTAGTGCAATGTTTGCAGAACGGTTTGGATCATATTCGATTGTGGCAACGCGTCCTGGTATACCATCTTTATCACGCTTAAAGTCGATAATACGGTATTGACGCTTGTGGCCGCCACCTTGATGACGAACGGTTAACTTACCTTGATTGTTACGGCCGCCCTTATTATGAATAGGAGCTAGTAATGATTTTTCTGGAGTTGAAGTTGTGATCTCCGCAAAATCAGAAGCTGTCATATTACGACGTCCGTTTGAGGTAGGTTTATACTTTTTAATCGCCATGTGTTTTCCCTCCTCTACTTAATTGTTAGCTTACGCCTCAAAAAATTCAATTTCTTTACTATCTGCTGTTAACGTTACGATTGCTTTACGACGCTTATTCGTATACCCAGCATGTTTACCCATACGCTTGAACTTACCTTTGTAGTTCATGATGTTAACTTTCGCAACAGTTACGCCAAAGATTTCTTCGACAGCATCTTTAACTTGCGTTTTGTTAACAACTGTATTCACTTCAAATGTGTACTTCTTCTCTGCCATTAAATCAGTTGAACGTTCAGTAATAACGGGGCGCTTAATGATATCGCGTGCATCCATTATGCAAGCACCTCCTCTACTTTTTCAACCGCTGCTTTTGTCATAATTAATTGATCATGACCTAAAACATCAAGAACAGTAACTCCTTCTGAAGTAACAACAGTTACACCAGGGATATTACGTGCAGAAAGTGCTACATTCTCATCTAATTCATCTGTTACAACTAACACCTTTTTGTTTATAGATAAATTTTTAAGAATAGCTACAAATTCTTTTGTTTTTGGTGATTCAAAAGCAAGGGCTTCTAGAACTAAAATGTTTTCTTCTGCAACTTTAGTAGAAAGAGCAGATTTAATCGCTAAACGACGAACTTTTTTCGGTAGTTTGTAACTGTAACTACGTGGTGTTGGACCGAAGACAACTCCACCTCCGCGCCATTGTGGGGAACGAATAGATCCCTGACGAGCACGTCCAGTACCTTTTTGACGCCATGGTTTACGACCGCCGCCTGCTACTTCTGAACGATTTTTTACATTGTGGTTTCCTTGACGTAAGGAAGCTCTTTGCATGATAACTGTTTCAAACAAAACAGCTTCATTTGGCTCAATACCAAATACAGAATCATTTAATTCTACCTCTCCAACTTGAGAGCCAGTTTGGTTAAGTAATGCTACTTTCGGCATTCTTATTTCCTCCTTTCCTAAGAAGTTCTATTAGTTTGATTTGATTGCAGTTTTAACTGTTAATAGTGCTTTTTTAGCTCCAGGTACGTTACCTTTTACTAAAAGAAGGTTGCGTTCTTCGTCTACCTTTACGATTTCAAGATTTTGAACCGTAATTTGTTCTCCACCCATGCGTCCTGGTAATAATTTACCTTTGAATACGCGGTTTGGATCAACAGGTCCCATAGAACCTGGGCGACGGTGGTAACGAGAACCGTGAGACATTGGTCCGCGAGATTGTCCGTGGCGTTTAATTGCACCTTGGAAACCTTTACCTTTAGAGATACCAGTAACATCTACTAGTTCGCCTTCTGCAAAAATATTAACTTTGACTTCTTGACCAACTTCGAAATCGTCCATGTTAACTCCGCGAATTTCGCGTAAGAAGCGCTTAGGAGCAGTTTCTGCTTTAGCGACATGGCCTTTTTCTGGTTTATTAGCTAACTTTTCACGTTTATCTTCAAAACCTAACTGTACAGCATTGTAACCATCTGTTTCATCAGTCTTCTTTTGAAGAACAACGTTTTGAGAAGCTTCAATTACAGTTACCGGAATGAGATCACCGTTTTCAGCGAAAACTTGAGTCATACCGATTTTTCTTCCTAAGATTCCTTTGGTCATGAGTCACACCTCCTGAAATATAATGTTTATAGATTAAAGTTTGATTTCGATATCTACACCTGACGGTAAGTCTAATCTCATTAATGCATCTACTGTTTGTGGAGTAGGATTAACGATGTCGATTAAACGTTTATGCGTACGCATCTCGAACTGCTCACGAGAATCTTTGTATTTATGAACCGCACGTAAAATAGTGTAAACAGATTTTTCTGTAGGTAACGGGATTGGACCAGATACCGAAGCACCAGAACGCTTAGCTGTTTCTACAATTTTCTCTGCAGACTGATCAAGAATTCTGTGATCATACGCTTTTAAACGGATACGAATTTTTTGTTTTGCCATTATTTTCCCTCCTTTTTTCGCCTATTTTATATAGACATTCTCCATGGAAATTTCCCACACACTCGCCATGGCAAAGCGGCCGGGTGTGTCAGCAACCTTCCACTTCATCGCAGTCAAAGACCAACATTGTCTATTATACATAAGAATATAGGCATTTGCAAGCATTTTTGCAAACCCAACTATCTTTTGCACACTCCTACTATTATACATAGGTGAGTCTATTGAATCAAGTAGAATCGATAAGTCTAATAATTATAAATATATAAGTTTACTTAGTAGTAACCAAATGTTTATCAACGTCATTTAATTAGTAATGAAAAATTAACACCATCAAGAAACTACTTCAAAACTAATAAAAAAACAGGTGATCTAAGATCACCTGTTTTAAAAGTACTAATTACTTTTCAATTGTTGCTACGACTCCAGCACCTACAGTACGTCCACCCTCACGGATAGAGAACTTAGTTCCTTCTTCGATAGCGATTGGAGAGATAAGTTCAACAGTCATCTCAACGTTATCTCCTGGCATAACCATTTCTACACCTTCAGGAAGGTTACAGATACCAGTTACATCCGTAGTACGGAAGTAGAATTGTGGGCGGTAGTTAGAGAAGAATGGAGTGTGACGTCCACCTTCTTCTTTAGATAAAACATAAACTTCTGCTTTGAAGTTAGTGTGTGGAGTGATCGTACCTGGCTTTGCAAGTACTTGTCCACGGTTGATATCTTCACGAGAAACCCCACGAAGAAGAGCACCAATGTTATCTCCAGCTTCAGCATAGTCAAGAAGTTTACGGAACATTTCAACACCAGTTACTGTTGTAGTCGCAGCTTCGTCAGCAAGACCAATGATTTCGATAGTGTCTCCAACTTTTACTTGACCACGGTCAACACGACCAGTAGCAACTGTTCCACGTCCAGTGATTGAGAATACATCCTCAACTGGCATCATGAATGGTTTTTCTGTGTCACGCTCTGGAGTAGGGATGTACTCATCAACAGCGCTCATAAGTTCAAGAATTTTTTCTTCCCACTCAGCTTCTCCTTCAAGAGCTTTAAGAGCAGAACCTTTTACTACAGGTACGTCATCACCAGGGAAGTCGTACTCAGATAGAAGATCACGAACTTCCATTTCTACTAGTTCAAGTAGCTCTTCGTCATCAACCATGTCACATTTGTTTAAGAATACAACTAGGTATGGAACACCTACTTGACGAGAAAGAAGGATGTGCTCACGTGTTTGTGGCATTGGGCCATCAGCAGCAGATACTACTAGGATAGCTCCGTCCATTTGTGCAGCACCAGTGATCATGTTTTTAACGTAGTCAGCATGTCCTGGGCAGTCAACGTGTGCATAGTGACGAGTTTCAGTTTCATACTCAACGTGTGCTGTTGAGATTGTAATTCCACGCTCACGCTCTTCTGGAGCAGCGTCGATTTGGTCGTATGCCATTGCAGCACCTTCACCAGATTGCTTAGCAAGAACAGTTGTGATAGCAGCTGTTAATGTAGTTTTACCGTGGTCAACGTGACCGATTGTACCGATATTCGCATGTGTTTTGGAACGATCGAATTTTTCCTTAGCCATTAGGAAATCCTCCTTCGGATGATTAAGTATTTTAAAATATATTTTAGATCTAGAAGATAGCATTACGCTACCCTCTAGACTAACATAACTTACAATAGTAGTTATACTTGATTAAAGGCAATAATTCAATTATTCACCTTTATTTTTTTTAATAATCTCTTCTGAGATTGATTTTGGAACTTCTTCGTAATGGTCAAAATGCATAGAGTATGTTCCACGTCCTTGAGTGTTAGAACGTAAAGAAGTAGCATACCCAAACATTTCAGATAGTGGAACGAACGCTTTTACAACTTGTGCATTTCCGCGAGCTTCCATACCTTCAACGCGACCACGACGTGAAGTTACGTCACCCATGATATCCCCTAGATATTCTTCAGGAATAACTACTTCAACCTTCATTAAAGGCTCAAGAATTACAGGGTTACATTTTGAAACAGCATTTTTAAGTGCCATAGATGCTGCAATTTTGAAGGCCATTTCAGATGAATCGACATCATGATATGAACCATCATATAGCTTCGCCTTAACGTCAATTAGAGGATAACCAGCAAGAACACCATTATCCATCGCATCTTCAAGACCTGCTTGAACCGCTGGAATATATTCACGAGGAACTACCCCACCGACAATGGCATTTTCGAATTCGAATCCTTTACCTTCTTCATTAGGTGAGAATTCGATCCAAACGTGACCAAATTGTCCACGACCACCGGATTGACGAGCAAATTTACCCTCAACTTGTGCAGATGCACGGAATGTTTCACGATAGGAAACTTGAGGAGCACCTACATTTGCTTCTACTTTAAACTCACGACGCATACGATCTACAATAATATCAAGGTGAAGCTCACCCATTCCAGCAATAATTACTTGACCTGTTTCTTGGTCAGTATGCGCACGGAAAGTTGGATCTTCTTCTTGAAGTTTTTGTAGTGCTGTTGTCATTTTATCTTGGTCAGCTTTTGATTTAGGCTCAACAGATAATGAGATAACAGGCTCTGGGAATTCCATAGACTCTAGAATTACTAGATTCTTTTCCTCACATAGAGTATCACCAGTAGTTGTATCTTTTAGACCTACAGCAGCAGCGATATCCCCAGCGTATACTTGTGAAATCTCTTCACGGCTATTAGCATGCATTTGTAGAATACGACCTACACGCTCACGCTTACCTTTAGTAGAGTTTTTCACGTAAGAACCAGAGTTTAATACTCCTGAGTATACACGGAAGAACGTTAACTTACCAACATAAGGGTCTGTCATTACCTTAAATGCTAGAGCAGAGAATGGTGCGTCGTCAGAAGACGGACGTGTTACCTCTTCGTCTGTATCAGGTACAATTCCCTTAATTGCTTCAACATCAGTTGGAGCTGGAAGGTAATCAATAACTGCATCTAACATTGGTTGTACACCTTTATTTTTGAAAGCAGAACCACAAATTACTGGGTAGAATTCTACAGATAAAGTAGCTTTACGAATTGCAGCTTTAAGTTCATCAGTAGAGATTTCTTCTCCACCAAGATACTTTTCCATTAGATCTTCATCTAAATCAGCTACAGCTTCGATTAGCTTTTCGCGATATTCGTCTGCTTGGTCTTGGTACTCAGCAGGAATGTCACGAACTTCAATATCAGTTCCAAGATCATTACCGTAGAATGTAGCCTTCATTTCAACTAGGTCAATAATCGCTTCGAAATCATCCTCTGCTCCAATTGGTAGTTGAATAGCTGCTGCATTTGCTTGTAAACGATCGTGTAAAGTTGATAAAGAATATATGAAGTCTGCACCAATCTTATCCATTTTGTTAACGAATACGATACGTGGTACTCCATAAGTTGTAGCTTGACGCCAAACCGTCTCTGTTTGAGGCTCAACTCCAGATTGAGCATCAAGTACAGCAACTGCTCCATCAAGTACACGTAGAGAACGCTCAACTTCAACTGTGAAGTCTACGTGTCCTGGTGTATCAATGATGTTTACACGGTGGTCATTCCATTGAGCTGTTGTTGCAGCAGAAGTGATTGTAATACCACGTTCTTGCTCTTGCTCCATCCAGTCCATTTGAGAAGCACCTTCGTGAGTTTCACCAATCTTGTGGATACGACCTGTGTAATAAAGAACACGCTCAGTCGTTGTAGTTTTACCAGCATCAATGTGAGCCATGATACCGATATTACGAGTCTTTTCTAAGGAGAACTCTCTTGTCATCTGGTCTTTCTCCTTCCTATAATAAATATTTTTTAAAAGGAAAAGCTTATATTACCAACGGTAGTGTGCAAACGCTCTGTTTGCTTCTGCCATTTTATGTGTATCTTCACGCTTCTTAACAGAAGCACCCGTGTTATTCGCAGCATCTAAGATTTCGTTAGCTAAGCGTTCAACCATAGTCTTCTCACCACGAAGACGAGAATAGTTTACTAACCAACGTAGTCCAAGTGTTGAACGGCGATCAGGGCGCACCTCAACAGGTACTTGGTAGTTTGCTCCACCAACACGGCGAGCTCTTACCTCAAGTACAGGCATGATGTTTTTTAGTGCTTGATCAAATACTTCCATAGGCTCTTTTCCTGAACGCTCTTGAATTGTATCAAATGCAGCGTATAGAATTTTTTGAGCTTTACCTCTCTTACCATCTTCCATGATTTTGTTGATAAGACGAGTTACAAGTTTTGAATTATAAATCGGATCTGGTAATACATCTCTTTTTGCTACAGGTCCTTTACGTGGCATGTCTTTTTCCTCCTTTCAGCGATGCTGTTAACTAGCTGTTATGGTTAATTTATTTTTTTGCTGGTTTTGGACGCTTAGTACCGTATTTTGAACGGCCTTGCATACGATTTTCAACCGCTGCTGTATCAAGCGCTCCACGAACGATGTGATAACGTACCCCTGGTAAATCCTTTACACGTCCACCGCGAATAAGTACTACGCTGTGTTCTTGTAAGTTGTGTCCAATACCAGGAATATAAGCATTTACCTCAATACCATTCGTTAAACGAACACGAGCATATTTACGTAAAGCTGAGTTCGGTTTTTTCGGTGTCATAGTCCCAACACGCGTACAAACACCACGTTTTTGAGGTGCAGATACGTCTGTTTGCGCTTTTTTGAAGCTGTTATAACCTTTGTTAAGCGCTGGAGACTTAGATTTACTTGATTTAGACTGACGAGGTTTGCGTACTAATTGGTTAATAGTTGGCATGAAAATTTCCTCCCTTCATTTATGTTAAGCCCACACATCCAGGTGGTTCATTATTGGGTAAAAACAAAGTCTTTGCGAGTACCTCTTACTCACAAAAACCTAATTAATAAATGATAGCAACAGTTACAGCTCCTACTTCAATTCCACAAGCTCTACCGAGCTTTTTCATAGAATCTACAGTAAGAATTGGTACTTTCATTTCTGTAGCTATTTCTAAGACTTTAGCAGTAATCCTAGGATCTGCATCTTTTGCAATAACCACTTCATTAGCCATACCATTTTTAATAGCCTTCACTGTCTGCTTTGTTCCTACAATGACACTTTTCGCCTGTGTTACTTTTTCATAAGACATTTAACATCCTCCAAAGTGACAGGGTAAAGAATAGGAGCAACCTTGAATATATTATCATCTTAAATCCACTATGTCAACAAGTGAAATTAAGAAATTTCAGGTGCGTTGTGCGAACACAACGCACCTGTTTAGATTACTCTACAGTCAGTGTTTCTTCAATTTCTTCATTTAAAACAGGTTCAGACTTTCTATACCTCTGCATTCCTGTACCAGCTGGTACAAGTTTACCTATAATAACATTCTCTTTAAGACCTAGTAATTCGTCACGCTTTCCTTTAATTGCTGCATCCGTTAAAACACGAGTCGTTTCTTGGAAAGAGGCTGCAGATAAGAAAGAGTCCGTTTCAAGAGAGGCTTTAGTAATACCCAACAGAACAGGTCGTCCTGTTGCTGGTGTATTTCCAGCCTTTAACGCCTTTCTATTTGCATCGGTAAATTGGTGAATATCCAATAATGTTCCAGGAAGAACATCCGTTTCGCCTGCATTGATAACACGTACTTTACGAAGCATTTGACGTACCATTACTTCTACGTGCTTATCTCCAATTTCTACCCCTTGCATACGGTATACCTTTTGCACTTCAAGAAGTAAATATTCTTGAACAGAATTCACATCACGAATTTTTAGTAATTCTTTTGGATCAATTGAACCTTCTGTCAGAACTTGACCTTTTGTAATCTCCGAATTAACAGCTACTTTCAATCTTGCCGTATATGGAGCGGTATAGGTTCTTGTTTCAACATCACCTTGAATCACAATTTCTTGTTGGCGATCACGAATTTCATTAATCGCTGTCACAACACCACTTATTTCTGAAATTACAGCTTGACCTTTCGGATTACGCGCTTCAAATAGCTCTTGAATACGAGGTAAACCTTGAGTAATATCATCACCCGCAACTCCACCTGTATGGAATGTACGCATTGTAAGCTGAGTTCCTGGCTCACCAATTGATTGAGCTGCAATAATACCTACTGCTTCTCCCACTTCAACTTTTTGTCCAGTTGCTAAGTTTACACCATAACATTTTTCACATACTCCGTGGCGTGTGTTACATGTAAAGGCAGAACGAATCCAAACTGATTCTATTCCAGCGTTGACAATCTGGAAGGCAAGGTCTTCTGTAATTAAGCCGTTTTCTTCCACAATGACAGCCTGTGTTTCAGGATGTTTAATTGTTTTTCTAGAATATCGGCCAATAAGACGTTCTTCAAGAGGTTCAATAATTTCTGTTCCTTCTTTCAGAGAGGCTACATGTAAACCTCTGTCCGTTCCACAATCTTCTTCACGCACGATAACATCTTGCGCTACATCTACTAAACGACGAGTAAGGTAACCAGAGTCAGCTGTTTTCAGTGCTGTATCGGCAAGACCTTTACGTGCTCCGTGAGTAGAAATAAAGTATTCTAGTACTGTTAACCCTTCACGGAAACTAGATTTGATTGGCAACTCAATAATTCGACCAGCTGGGTTGGCCATCAGACCGCGCATTCCAGCGAGTTGGGTAAAGTTAGACGCATTACCACGAGCTCCTGAATCACTCATCATGAAGATTGGGTTAGAAAGATCTAGCGTTTTCATTAGTTTCCCTTGGATCGTATCTTTCGCTTCACTCCAAACGGAAATGACCCGATCATAACGTTCCTCTTCGGTAATTAATCCACGTCTAAACTGTTTCATTACATTGTCAACTTTATTCTGTGCTTCAGCAAGAATTTGTTGTTTTTCCGCCAATACGACGATATCGGAAACACCAACTGTAATACCAGCTTTAGTAGAATATTTGAATCCTAAGTCTTTCATTCGGTCAAGCATTTTTGATGTTTCTGTAATATGGAAACGCTTAAAGACCTCAGCAATGATATTACCTAGAATTTTCTTTTTAAAAGGTGCAATCAATTCTTGAGCGGAGATATGTTCGCTCACGTTTTCTGTTGGTTCAACAAAGTATTTACTCGGTGTTTCTTTTTCAAGATTCTCTTTTGTTGGTTCATTTATATACGGGAAGGTTTCTGGAAGAATCTCATTAAAGATTAATTTACCAACCGTCGTAATTAACAGTTGATTATTTTGTTTTTCAGTAAACGTTTGATTGTTTAATGACTTTGCATTAATAGCCACACGTGTATGAAGATGAACATACCCATTTTGGTAAGCTAATAATGCTTCATTTGTGTCTTTAAATATAGTCCCTTCACCGATTGCTCCAGCACGTTCCATTGTTAAATAATAGTTCCCCAAAACCATATCCTGTGATGGTGTAACAACAGGTTTTCCATCTTTAGGATTAAGAATGTTTTGAGCTGCAAGCATTAACATCCTTGCTTCAGCTTGCGCTTCAGCTGACAATGGTACGTGAACAGCCATTTGGTCTCCATCAAAGTCAGCATTATAAGCTGTACACACAAGAGGGTGAAGACGAATTGCTCTTCCTTCTACTAGTCTAGGCTCAAACGCTTGAATCCCTAGTCTATGAAGTGTCGGAGCACGGTTTAATAATACTGGATGCTCTTTAATCACTTGCTCTAAAACATCCCATACTTCTGGTTGTACACGCTCAATTTTTCGTTTAGCACTCTTAATGTTATGAGCGAGACCCTTTTCTACTAATTCTTTCATTACAAATGGCTTAAAGAGCTCAAGTGCCATTTCCTTTGGTAATCCACATTGATACATCTTCAGGTTCGGTCCTACTACAATTACGGAACGACCAGAATAGTCAACACGTTTACCTAATAGGTTTTGACGGAAACGACCTTGTTTTCCTTTTAGCATATGTGAAAGAGATTTCAACGGACGATTACCAGGACCTGTAACAGGGCGTCCACGACGACCATTATCAATTAAGGCATCAACAGCTTCCTGTAACATACGTTTTTCATTCTGAACAATAATGCTTGGCGCTCCAAGGTCTAATAAACGCTTTAAACGATTATTTCGGTTGATAACTCGACGATATAAATCATTCAAATCGGAAGTAGCGAAACGACCTCCGTCTAACTGCACCATTGGGCGAAGCTCAGGTGGGATAACAGGAAGAACATCTAGAATCATCCAGTCTGGATCGTTGCCAGAGTTACGGAAAGATTCAACTACCTCAAGTCGTTTAATCGCACGGGTACGACGTTGTCCTTGAGCTGTTTTCAATTCTTCTTTTAACATTTCTGCTTCTTTATCTAAATCGATGTCTTGTAAAAGCTTTTTAATTGCTTCTGCACCCATAGCAGCTTGGAATTTCACACCATACTTCTCACGATAAGCACGATACTCTTTTTCTGAAAGTAACTGCTTTTTCTCTAACGCCGTATCGCCTGACTCTGTTACTACATAAGAAGCGAAGTAAATGACTTCCTCCAAGGAGCGAGGGGACATGTCAAGAACAAGTCCCATTCTACTTGGAATTCCTTTGAAGTACCAGATGTGTGATACAGGAGCCGCAAGCTCAATGTGACCCATTCGTTCACGACGAACTTTTGCACGAGTTACCTCTACTCCACAACGATCACAAACTACACCTTTGTAACGGACACGTTTGTATTTTCCACAGTGACATTCCCAATCTTTCGTTGGGCCAAAGATGCGTTCACAGAACAAACCGTCTTTTTCCGGCTTTAACGTACGGTAATTAATTGTTTCTGGTTTCTTTACTTCTCCATACGACCAAGACCTTATCTTATCAGGTGAAGCAAGACCAATTTTCATGTACTCAAAGTTATTTACATCTAGCAAGGGGCCGACCTCCCTTTTAATCTCAGGTTTTAACCCTTATGACCTAAAATTAGTGAGTCTTATTCTTGAGACCCAACTTTTTCAGCTTCTGATTCATTTTTTTCAGCAATATTTAAAGTGTCTGCTTGATGAACGTCATCTTCATCTTCCAGATCACGCATTTCTATTTCTTGATCATCGCTCGATAGAATCTTTACATCCATACCTAAGCTTTGTAGTTCTTTAATTAATACTTTGAACGATTCTGGTACACCTGGTTCAGGGACATTTTCACCTTTTACGATCGCTTCATAAGTTTTCACACGACCGACAACATCATCCGACTTTACTGTCAAGATTTCTTGTAATGTATATGCCGCACCATAGGCTTCTAATGCCCAAACTTCCATCTCACCGAAACGTTGACCACCAAATTGAGCCTTACCTCCAAGTGGTTGTTGTGTAACAAGTGAATAAGGACCTGTAGAACGCGCGTGAAGTTTATCATCAACCATATGTGCTAGTTTAATCATATACATGATTCCAACAGATACACGGTTGTCAAACGGTTCACCCGTTCTTCCATCGTATAGGATCGTTTTTGCATCACGAGCCATACCAGCTTCTTCAATCGTACCCCAAACATCTTCTTCGCGTGCTCCATCAAATACTGGAGATGCCACATGAATGCCAAGGTATCGAGCTGCCATACCTAAATGAAGCTCTAATACTTGACCGATGTTCATACGTGATGGTACCCCTAGTGGGTTAAGCATTATATCAATTGGCGTTCCATCTGGTAAGTAAGGCATGTCTTCCTCAGGAAGAATCCTTGAGATAACCCCTTTGTTACCATGTCGTCCTGCCATCTTATCCCCTTCAGAGATTTTTCTCTTTTGAACGATATAAACGCGTACGAGTTGATTTACTCCCGGTGGAAGTTCATCCCCATCTTCACGATTAAATACCTTTACATCAAGAACAATTCCGCCGCCACCATGTGGCACTCGAAGCGATGTATCACGAACTTCACGAGCTTTTTCTCCAAAAATCGCATGTAAGAGACGCTCTTCTGCAGTTAACTCCGTTACACCTTTTGGCGTAACTTTACCAACTAACAAGTCACCATCTTTTACTTCTGCACCGATTCGGATTATTCCTCGTTCATCCAAATTACGAAGAGCATCCTCTCCGACATTTGGAATGTCTCTAGTAATTTCTTCTGGTCCAAGCTTAGTATCACGAGATTCTGATTCATATTCTTCTATATGAATTGATGTATATACATCATCTTTTACAAGGCGCTCACTCATAATAATAGCATCCTCGTAGTTATATCCATCCCATGTCATAAAGCCAACCATTACGTTACGCCCAAGCGCAAGTTCACCTTTTTCCATAGAAGGTCCATCTCCTAAGATTTCCCCTTTAGTAACTCGGTTACCTTCGCTTACAATTGGACGCTGGTTATAACAAGTTCCTTGATTGGAACGAATAAATTTTTGCATTTTGTATTTATCGATGTCACCTTGTACCTCTTTGCCATCAACATTGATAATACGACGAACCCAAACTTCTTTGGCTTCAACACGTTCAACAATTCCTTCGTGTTTACAAATAACAGCAGCACCAGAATCTTTAGCTGAAACATGCTCCATTCCTGTCCCAACAATTGGTGATTCAGGTTGCATTAACGGAACTGCTTGACGTTGCATGTTCGCTCCCATTAGCGCACGGTTGGAGTCATCATTTTCTAAGAAAGGGATACACGCTGTAGCAGCTGATACGACTTGCTTTGGTGAAACGTCCATATAATCAACACGTTCACGCATAACAACTGTATTTTCTCCACGGAAACGAGCTACAACTTCCTCATCTAGGAAAGAGCCATCGTCTCCTAATCGAGCATTTGCTTGTGCTACTACGTAATTATCCTCTTCATCTGCTGTTAAATAATCAATTCGGCCCGTAACCTTACCTGTATCTGGATCTACTCTGCGGTAAGGTGTTTCAATAAAACCGAAACGATTCACTTTAGCGAATGATGAAAGTGAGTTAATTAAACCAATGTTCGGTCCCTCAGGAGTTTCAATCGGACACATACGGCCATAGTGGGAATAGTGAACATCACGAACTTCAAATCCTGCACGTTCACGAGTTAATCCACCAGGTCCAAGAGCAGACAACCGTCGTTTATGAGTAAGTTCTGCTAGTGGGTTTGTTTGGTCCATGAATTGAGATAATTGTGAGCTACCAAAGAACTCTTTTATAGAAGCAATCACCGGTCTAATATTAATTAATTGCTGTGGTGTTATCGTTGCTGTATCCTGAATGGACATTCTTTCACGAACAACTCTCTCCATACGTGATAAACCAATACGGAATTGATTTTGTAAGAGTTCACCAACAGAACGTAGGCGTCGATTACCTAAATGATCAATATCATCAGTATCCCCTACACCATGAAGTAAATCAAAGAAGTAGCTAATAGACGCAATAATATCGGAAGCTGTAATATGCTTAACCTCTTCTTCTACGTATGCATTACTAATAACATTAATTGCTTTTTCTCCATCTTCATTCGGTGCGTAAATCTTAATCGTTTGTAATTGAATATCATCTTCGATGACACCACCTACTTGACGGTGTGCAGAGATATTAATACCTTTTTCTAAATAAGGGAGAATTTTGTCTAGTGTACGACGATCAAGCGTTACTCCCTCTTCTGCTATAATTTCTCCAGTTTCTGGATCAGCAAGTGTTTCGGCTAATACTTGACCAAATAAGCGATTTTTAATATGAAGCTTTTTGTTCATTTTGTAGCGTCCAACATTTGCTAAATCATAGCGCTTCGGATCAAAAAAGCGAGAAACTAATAAACTCTTGGCGTTTTCTACTGTAGGTGGTTCACCTGGACGTAGACGCTCATAAATTTCAAGTAACGCTTTCTCAATACTCTCCGTGTTGTCTTTTTCTAAAGTGTTTCGGATGTACTCATTATCACCAATTAAATCGATGATTTCTTGATCAGAGCCAAATCCTAGTGCACGCAATAGTACTGTTACAGGTAGTTTACGAGTTCGATCAATACGAACATAAACTACATCTTTTGCGTCTGTTTCATACTCTAACCAAGCACCACGGTTTGGAATTACAGTCGCTGTGAAACCTTTCTTTCCGTTCTTATCTACTTTACCGCTATAGTAGACACTTGGAGAACGTACTAACTGAGAAACGATTACACGCTCAGCACCATTAATAACAAACGTTCCCGTTTCCGTCATTAATGGGAAGTCACCCATAAATACATCTTGGTCCTTCACTTCTCCGGTTTCTTTGTTTACAAGACGAACTTTCACACGCAACGGCGCAGAATATGTAACGTCTCTTTCTTTCGATTCGTCCACCGGATATTTTGGCTCTCCTAAGCTATAATCAATAAACTCAAGAGATAGGTTACCAGTGAAATCTTCGATTGGCGAAATGTCATGAAACATTTCTCTCAATCCCTCATCAAGAAACCATTGATAAGATGAAGTTTGAATTTCAATTAAGTTTGGCAATTCTAGTACTTCACTGATACGCGCAAAACTTCTGCGTTGGCGGTGTCGTCCATACTGAACAAGTTGACCTGTCAACTGATTCACCCCTCAAATCAAGCGTTTTGGTTGCGTCTATCATGTCTTATCTTAGGACAGAGATCCTATCACAAGACAAAAAG
Organism: Bacillus spongiae; assembly: GCF_037120725.1. Taxonomy (NCBI): domain Bacteria; kingdom Bacillati; phylum Bacillota; class Bacilli; order Caryophanales; family Bacillaceae; genus Bacillus; species Bacillus spongiae. The sequence continues at coordinate 23,560 of NZ_JBBAXC010000021.1, read as the reverse complement.
AAAAAGGGTTTTAATCCAAAAAACCTCAATTTCCACATGACGAGCTATTATTTTATTATTTTTTCCAAAACATCCAACAAATATACATGAAGGCATATTACCGGATGTTAATAATTTTGCATTTTATAATATTATCATAGCAACTATGAGGCGTCAATGTTTTTGTGCTTTTAATATATAATAGCCTTTTTTCTTCATTACGACCTCAACATCACCGAAAAGCTCCTTCATTTTACTTTGCGCAGAAGGCGCTCCTTGTTTCTTTTGTATGACTACCCACAATTCTCCACCTTTGACAAGATGGTCATAGCTTTGAGTTAATATCGAATGCACAACATCCTTCCCAGCGCGAATTGGCGGGTTTGTTAAAATTGCCGCAAACGACTCCTCAACCGATTGCAATGTGTCACTTTCATAAATGCGGGTATTATGCACACCATTCTTTTCAGCATTTAGCGCTGCTAGTGAAAGAGCTCTTTCATTTACATCAATCATATGCACGGTTAAATTCTCATAACTTTTAGCCAACGAAATGCCTATCGGACCATATCCACAACCCACATCTAGAAGGTTCCCTACTACTTCTGGAACTTGAAATGTTTCAATAAGTAAACGAGATCCAAAATCCACTTCGTTTTTAGAAAAAACTCCTTGATCTGTTTTGAAATGAAAAATATTATTTCTTAGCTCAAAATCCCAATATGTTGGGTTACTATCAACGTTAGGTGTACGGGAGAAATAATGATCCGTCATCATGACCCTCCTACAAAAATGAATAGTAGATTTCTTATGAATAATTATTCTTATAGTATATTCTAAATTTAAAGAATAAAAGTGAAAAAAAGCTCGCTTAAACAGCGAGCTTTTTACCAGTTAACATTACTTAACTTCTACACCAGCGCCAACTTCTTCAAGTTTAGCTTTAAGTTCTTCAGCTTCCTCTTTAGAAATACCTTCTTTAAGTGCTTTTGGAGTGTTATCAACAAGTTCTTTCGCTTCTTTAAGACCAAGGCCTGTGATTTCGCGAACTGCTTTGATAACTTTGATTTTTGAAGATCCAGCACTTTCAAGGATAACATCAAATTCAGTTTTCTCAGCTGCAGCGTCTCCACCAGCAGCTCCACCCATAACAGCTACAGGTGCTGCAGCAGTTACTCCAAATTCTTCTTCGATTGCTTTTACTAAGTCGTTCAGTTCAAGAACTGTCATTTCTTTAATTACATCAATGATTTGCTCTTTAGTCATTGTTTGTTCCTCCTTAAAATTGTATAAGTTTTTAAAACGTAACGATTAAATTACGCTCCTTGCTCTTCCTTTTGGTCAGCAACAGCTTTAGTTGCAAGAGCGATATTGCGCATTGGCGCTTGAAGTACAGATAATAGCATAGAAAGTAAACCTTCGCGTGATGGAAGTTCAGCAAGAGCTTTCACTTCTTCAGCTGTCGCAACGTTTCCTTCAATTACACCAGCTTTAATTTCTAGTGCTTCGTGATCTTTTGCGAAATCGTTAAGGATTTTCGCTGGAGCTACAACATCCTCAGTACTCAACGCAATCGCGTTTGGACCTGTTAATGCTTCGTTTAATCCAGCTAAGTTTGCAGATTCAGCCGCACGACGTACCATTGAGTTTTTGAATACTTTAAACTCAACACCCGCTTCACGAAGTTGCTTACGTAGTTCTGTAACTTCCGCTACTGTTAAACCACGATAATCAACAACTACTGTAGAAACACTTTTCTCAAGCTTTTCTGTAATCTCACTTACTAAAACCTTCTTTTGTTCGATAGCACTGCTCATCTTTACACCTCCTATAGATTTGTTAGATGAACATTTATACCGTTCACGGACACAATAAAGCCTCCATATATACACTTCAAGGTAGACATGGAGGCAATAGACATTCAGTTCATCACTGAAAGAATATATCGCTATTACCTCGGTAGGATTATTAAGTATAGATACCCCTACTGTCTCCGGTACAAATGTTAATTTAAACAACAGAATTTATTATATTTTAAATAACTAATACTGTCAACAGCTTAATTATTTTGTTATTATTTAACAGTTACAGTAGAAGGATCAATTTTGATTCCTGGTCCCATTGTTGTTGTAATGTTCACAGATTTCATGTAAGTTCCTTTTGCTGCAGCAGGTTTCGCTTTGTCAATTGTTTCAAAAATCGTGTTGAAGTTTTCAACAAGCTTCGCATCTTCAAAAGATACTTTTCCAATTGGTACATGAATAATACCAGCTTTGTCTGCTCGGTATTCTACTTTACCTGCTTTGATTTCGTTTACTGCTTTTGTTACATCAAATGTAACAGTTCCAGTTTTAGGGTTCGGCATTAATCCTTTAGGCCCTAATACACGACCAAGCTTACCAACTTCACCCATCATATCTGGAGTAGCAACGATTACATCAAACTCAAACCAACCTTGGTTGATTTTGTTAATGAATTCTGCATCTCCAACGTAATCAGCGCCAGCAGCTTCCGCTTCTTTTGCTTTCTCACCTTTAGCAAATACTAAGACGCGTTGAGTTTTACCAGTACCATTTGGTAGTACGACAGCTCCGCGGATTTGTTGATCATTTTTACGTACATCAATTCCTAGACGGAAAGCAACTTCAACAGTAGCGTCAAATTTCACTGTACTTGTTTTCTTAGCAAGTTCGACCGCTTCTCCAATTGCATATGCACTTGTGCGATCAACTAATTTAGTAGCTTCAAGATATTTTTTACCTTTTTTAGCCATTTTATTTTCCTCCTCATATGTGGTTTTAGCGGAATAACCTCCCACGAATAAAGGTTGCGAGATATCCATATTCACAATCTCGCAACCTCGTCCAAAAACAATCAGTTAAAGGATTAGTCTTCAACAACTATTCCCATGCTACGTGCAGTACCTTCAACCATACGCATTGCAGATTCAACATTTGCAGCGTTTAGATCAGGCATTTTTGATTCAGCAATCTCACGTACTTTGTCACGTTTGATTGTTGCCACTTTTTTCGTATTTGGTTCACCAGAACCAGATTCGATTCCAGCTGCTTTTTTAAGAAGAACAGCTGCAGGTGGAGTTTTTGTGATAAATGTAAATGAACGGTCCTCAAAAACCGAAATTTCAACTGGAATAATTAAGCCAGCTTGATCTGCTGTACGAGCATTAAACTCCTTACAGAATCCCATGATATTAACACCAGCTTGACCTAATGCAGGACCAACCGGTGGAGCTGGATTTGCTTTACCAGCAGGAATTTGTAACTTAACTACTTTCACTACTTTTTTAGCCACGAGACACACCTCCTTAAGTCCGTGATGTGGTAATAGGGATTTACCCTCCCACTCAATTATAAAATGTTTAAAGCAACATAAAATATTATCTTATGTTCAGTCTCTCCTAGTGAGACATACTGACTTAAAAAATAGTATCATCTTTTTAGAATCATTTCAAGTTTTTCTTACAATTTCTCTATTTGTGTAAAATCAAGCTCTACAGGAGTTTCACGACCAAACATATTTACTAAAACTTTTACTTTTGACTTTGCAACATCCATTTCCTCAATGGCTCCTGTAAAGTTTGCAAACGGTCCTTCTTTTACTGTAACGGTTTCACCTAATTCAAAATCAACTTCCACACGTTTCTCTTCCATGCCCATCTGTTTTAAAATATTCTCTACTTCTTCAGGCAAAAGTGGGGTTGGTTTCGAACCAGAACCAGCTGACCCTACAAATCCTGTCACTCCAGGTGTGTTTCGAACAACATACCAGGAGTCATCTGTCATTACTATCTCCACAATGACATAGCCAGGGAATACTTTTTTCTTTAAAACTTTCGTCTTTCCGTTTCTAACATCTGTTTCTTCTTCTTCAGGTACAATCACACGGAAAATCTTATCTTGCATACCCATTGATTCAACACGTTTCTCAAGGTTCGCCTTTACCTTATTTTCATAACCTGAATACGTATGAACAACATACCAATTCTTTTCCATTTATAGGGACGTTTCGTCCTTCCCTCCTCATTTTCTAAATCTCTGTTTAATTCACTTTTCATACAAATGAAAAAACCCGGTAACCGGGCTTTGTAAACTAGTTCTCTTTCCTTCAACATTATACCATGCCTACATGAAGGATATACAATATTAATAGGATTTCTTTTGAAATTATAGAATTAAGTTAATTAGTTCTGAAATCCCTAAATCTACAATAGCAAAAAAGACTGCAACAAACACTACTGTTGTAATAACAGTAATTGTATAGCGAGTAAGCTCTTTTCGTCTTGGCCAGCTTACTTTTTTCATTTCTAGTGATACGTTGCGGAAAAATTTCAAAATGCTAGACATTTGCAAGCAACCTCCAAAGATAGATAAGATGTCAATCTATAATAACTACCGTGTTTCTTTGTGAACAGTATGTGCATTACATTGCTTACAATACTTCTTTACTTCTAGACGTTGTTCTTGTTTTTTGCTGACTGTGGAATAATTGCGTGTCCCACAGTGACTGCAAGCCAAAATTGTTTTATTGCTCATATCGTTCTCCTGCTATAAGGGTTAATATCTTTTTTAAAAAATAACACGCATAACCCATTCGTGTCAATGACACGGCCAACTAAAGCGTAAATTCTCTTACTTCTAAATACCGCTCTAGCTTCCTTTTAACGCGTTGCAATGCATTATCAATCGATTTCACATGACGGTCAAGTTCTTCCGATATTTCTTGATAAGACTGGCCATCTAAATATAATGCCAATACTTTTCTTTCTAAATCACTCAAAAGCTCCGCCATCTTGTCCTCCATATTATCAAACTCTTCACGATTGACAATAAGCTCTTGTGGGTCCGTTGCCTTTGTACCTGTAATCACATCCATTAATGTTCGATCAGATTCTTCATCATAAATTGGCTTATCTAGAGAAACATAAGAATTAAGGGGAATATGCTTTTGGCGTGTTGCTGTTTTTATTGCTGTAATAATTTGTCTAGTTATACATAGTTCAGCAAACGCTTTAAAAGAAGTAAGCTTGTCCTCTTTATAATCACGAATGGCTTTATATAATCCAACCATTCCCTCCTGAACAATATCTTCTTTATCGGCCCCTATTAAAAAATATGATCTAGCCTTAGCTCTCACAAAATTCCGATATTTACGAATCAAAAAATCTAATGCATCGCTGTCTCCTCGATGAACAAGTTCGATGATTTTTTCATCATCTAATAACTCCCATTCATTAAGGACATCGTTATTTCCGTTGTCATTTACAACCACACGTATCCCTCCGAACCCGCAAAACAATAGATAGAAATATTATACAGCACAATGAAAGCGACTTCAACTGCTCATCGCTCTCCTCGGCGCCATTTTTCAAAAATTTCTGCCACTTCTTCTGAAAGAGGAATTTTAGAGGCTGGACTCTTATCCCTTGTTTTCTGGACTCTCTTTTCTATTCGGTGCTGAATACTTAACGTTTCTGTTAATAGTTCTCTAGCCGATTTCCTCAATGCACCTTGACCAAAAATCGCCCATTGTTCTATATAATCCGATGTTGCAACGTATATTTGTGTTTTCAAGTTATTTAATTCAATCGCAAGCTTCTCAATTCTTTCATCAGCCGTTTCGTTTTCACGTGTAAATAACACGTCAACTTTATAGTTATTATATTTCCTTGTCGTCCCTTGAACGTAATAAGCATCAAACACTACAATCACCCTATAACCTGTATACCCTTGATACTCCGCCATATACTCAACTAAGCGGTCCCTAGCCTGGGATAAATCGTATTCTTTCATCTCCCTTAATTCTGGCCAGGCACCAATAATGTTATATCCATCCACAATGAGGATATTCTTCATCTCAACTATTCCCCTAATGGGCAGCGTTTACGATACACTTCGTACATTAACAAACTGGCCGCAACTGACGCATTTAAAGAAGTGACATGGCCACTCATTGGAAGGTGAACAAGAAAGTCACATTTATCACGAATTAATCGACCCATTCCTTTCCCTTCACTACCAATTACTAAACATAATGGCATCGTACCGTCCAAATTCCGATAATCATCGCTACCTTTAGCATCTGTCCCAACAATCCAAATTCCCCGCTCTTTAAATTCATCAATTGTTCTTGCTAAATTGGTTACTCGTGCAACAGGTACATACTCGATGGCTCCCGTAGATGCCTTGGCAACTGTAGCCGTTAAACCAACTGCACGCCTCTTCGGAATTACAATACCATGCGCACCGATTGCATCGGCTGTCCTCATAATACTACCTAGATTATGCGGATCTTCAAGCTCGTCCAAAAGAAGAAAAAAAGGCTGCTCCTGTTTCTCTTCTGCCCTTAGATAAAGTTCATCCAGCTCTGCATATTGATAAGCTGCTACTTGAGCGACCACTCCTTGATGGTTTTCTTTCACCATCGTATCCATCTTTTGTTTTGGCACGTATTGAATCAAAACGTTAGATTCTTTTGCTAGCCTTACGACTTGCTGCATTGCTCCTTTTTGAGATCCTTCTGCAATCCAGACTTTATTTACATCACGTTCTGATTTTAACGCCTCAATAACGGGGTTTTTTCCAGCAATATAATCTTTACTCATATTGCCCCTCCTTTCTTTACTCCTACGTCTTTAAGAATGTTTGTCATTAATTCTTCAATTCGATCAATTCGATTAAGTAAATATAAATAACCAATTACTGCTTCAAACGCTGAACTGTAACGGTACGTTTGAACATCTGTATTCTTTGGAATTGAGCCAGATTTTGCATTCCTTCCTCTTCGCATTACTGAAAGCTCCTCTTCCGTTAAAGCATCATTTTCTAATAACTCCTTAAGGATGGTAGCTTGGGCTTTAGCTGAGACAAACTTAGTTGCTTCGCGATGTAGTAAATTTGGCTTTACTTTTCCTCTTTCAAGAAGATAGCGGCGTACGTACATCTCATACACCGCATCTCCCATATAAGCTAAGGCAAGAGCATTCATTTGCTTTGCATTTTTGTGAGTTTCTTCAAATAACATAATTAGCCTCTTTTCCAACGTGTTCCTTGAGGTGTATCTTCTAATATAATGTTCTGATCTTTTAACTGATCTCGAATTTCATCAGCTAGTTGGAAGTCGCGGTCTTTTCGAGCTTTTAGACGTTTTTGAATAAGTTCTTCAACCTCTTCATCTAATAAGTCTTCCTCTTCAAGCGTTAATCCCAAAATAGTGAATAACACCTCAAATTCCTGCATAAAAGCATGAATGACGTTTTCAGACGTATTTTGCTCTTGTAAGTAGTAATTTGCTTGTTTTGAGAGCTCAAATAATACTGAAATAGCATTAGCTGTATTAAAATCATCATCCATGGCAGTCAAAAATTCTTCGTGTAGTTTCGCAATCACATTTTCCCACTTTTGCTCATCTTGAACTAAATTGGCACTTGAATTTTTGCGATGTTTTAAATTATCATAAGATGTTTTTAACCGTTCTAGTGCTGCTTTCGTGCTTTCAACTAAATCTATACTGTAATTAATCGGATGACGATAATGAACCGAAAGCATAAAAAATCGTAGGACCTGTGGATCTTGTTCTTTTAAAATGTCATGAACGAGAACGAAATTCCCGAGCGATTTTGACATTTTTTCATTGTCTATATTCACATAACCATTATGCATCCAATAGCGAGCGAACGTTTTTCCTGTTAAAGCTTCGGACTGAGCAATCTCATTTTCATGATGTGGAAACGCTAGGTCTTGCCCGCCGGCATGGATATCAATAGTATCACCTAAATACTTTCTAGCCATTGCAGAACATTCAATATGCCAACCCGGCCGTCCTTTTCCCCAAGGACTCTCCCAATAAATTTCCCCTTCTTTTGCCGCTTTCCAAAGGACAAAATCGAGTGCATCTTCCTTTTTCTCTCCCACGTCAATTCGTGCGCCCAATTGTAAATCGTCAATTGGCTGATGTGATAACTTTCCATATTGATCAAATTTGCGAGTTCGATAATACACGTCTCCACCCGACTCATACGCATAATCCTTTTCAATTAATGCTTGTATAAACTCAATAATAATATCCATATTTTCTGTTACTCTAGGGTGAAGGTCTGCTCGATTACAACCTAACGCCTCTGTGTCTTCAAAATAAGCGTTAATAAAGCGTTGCGCAATGGTTGGAACATCCTCACCAAGCTCATTTGCTGCTCGTATAAGTTTGTCATCAACATCTGTAAAATTAGAAATAAACTGAACTTCATATCCACGATATTCTAAATATCTACGTACCGTATCAAAAACAATAACAGGCCGCGCATTTCCAATATGAATATAGTTATATACGGTTGGACCGCATACATACATCTTTACCTTTCCCTCTTCTAACGGCTCAAACTCTTCTTTTGACCTTGTTAATGTATTAAAAACCTTAATGCTCATGTTTTAGGCCCCTTTCTTCTGTTTCAATTTGTTCTCGTAATTGATCAATTTCACGCTGCATCTCCTCACATCGATCCGCAACTGGATCCGGAAGGTCACTATGATTTAAATCCTGTTTCACTCTTACACCATCTTTTACAACTACTTTTCCTGGAATACCAACAACCGTAGAATTATTCGGCACATCTTTTAATACGACAGAACCAGCACCAATTTTCGAATTTTCTCCAACCGTAATCGAACCTAATACTTTAGCACCAGCCGCTATAAGTACATTACTTTCAAGAGTAGGATGGCGTTTTCCTTTTTCCTTTCCTGTACCACCAAGTGTTACACCTTGATAGATCGTAACATTATCTCCTATTTCACATGTTTCCCCAACCACAACACCCATCCCATGGTCAATAAAAAAACGTCGACCAATTTTTGCTCCCGGATGAATTTCAATTCCCGTAAAAAATCGACTTATTTGTGATGTAGCACGTGCTAGAAAATATAATTTCCGCTTAAATAAAGCATGCGCAATTCGATGTGACCAAACGGCATGTAAACCAGAGTAAGTAAGGATCACTTCAAAGTAACTTCGTGCTGCCGGGTCTTGATCAAAAATCACATCAATATCCTCTTTAAATATTCCTAACATGAAAATCCCCCTTTCCCATCACCTGGTTTTATATAGTAATGCGTAAGTATCATAGGAGAAGCCCCTTAAACACACCCCATAAGAACGTATACTGTTCACGCAAAAAAGCGTCTCTGCAAAAGACAGAGACGCTTTCTAAGCGCGGTTCCACTCTGTTTAGAAAATGTAAATTACATTCTCTCAACTCAAAGTCAGGGTAACGGTTCAACCGCCTTCGCTTACTTTATTCAGCAAAGGACTCCAAGGTGCATTTCAATAATCAGAACACTAACCACTTCCAGCCAAGGTGGTTTTCTCTATTAGTTTTTGATTATTTACTTCTCCTCTTCAACATTTTCACGCTATTGTATTATATATACTATATTACATTTCCTCAAAAATGTTAATTTAAAACTCCTTCAAGGCGTTTTTTCACCTTGTCTTTTCCCAATAATTGAATCGCGTAAGGTAAATCTGGACCATGCATATGTCCTGTTATCGCTACACGAATTGGCATAAAGAGCTTCTTACCTTTATGGCCGGTCTCTTTTTGGACAGCCTTCATTGCTGATTTAATTTCAGGAGCTACAAACTCATCGAGTTCTTGTATTTTTTGTAAAAATACAGAAAGAACCTCAGGGACTTGCTCCTCTGCTAAAATTTGATTTGCTTCTTCTTCGTACTGTACATTCTCTTGAAAGAATAGCTCAGAGTGTTGAACAATTTCTTCCCCATAACTCATTTTATCTTGGAAAAGAGCGATTAGCTCTTTGGCCCATGCCTTTTGCTGTTCTTCAATCGGTTCTTTAAGTAAATCAGCTTTCACTAGATGAGGAAGAGCTAAATCAACTAATTGATCTATTTCTAAGTTTTTAATGTATTGGTTGTTCATCCAAGTTAATTTTTGTTTATCAAATACAGCTGGTGAAGTTGACAGTCGTGACGGATCAAAAATGTCAATTAAGTCCTCTTTTGTGAAAATTTCTTCTTCTCCTTTTGGTGACCAGCCTAATAAGGCAATAAAATTGAATAAAGCCTCTGGTAAATAGCCAAGCTCTTCATACTGTTCAATAAATTGAATGATACTTTCATCACGTTTACTTAATTTCTTTCGGTTCTCATTAACAATAAGTGTCATATGACCAAATGTCGGTGGCTCCCAACCAAATGCTTCATAAACAACAAGTTGTTTAGGCGTATTAGATATATGATCTTCGCCTCGAAGAACATGTGAAATTCTCATTAAGTGATCATCAATAACTACCGCGAAGTTATAAGTCGGTGTACCATCTTTCTTCACAATGACATAGTCACCCATGCCAGATGATTCAAATGATACATCCTCTTTAACCATGTCATTAAAGGAATACACTACTCCAGCAGGTATCTTAATTCGAATGCTAGGTGTACGGCCCTCCTGCTTAAATCTCTTCTTGTCTTCTTCTGAAAGATGGCGACATTTCCCAGAGTAACCAAGCATTTGTCCGTTAGATGCTTGCACATCGCGCTCTGCTTCTAGTTCTTTCTCAGTACAATAGCAATGATACGCCTTACCTTCTTCTAACAGCTGATTGTAATACTTTTTATAAATATCATTACGTTCTGATTGTCGATAAGGGCCGTATTCCCCTCCCACATCAACACTCTCATCCCAGTCAATTCCTAGCCATTTTAGATAGCGAAGCTGACTCTCTTCTCCACCTTCAATGTTTCTTTTTTTATCAGTATCTTCAATACGAATAATAAACTTCCCATTGTTGTTACGTGCATATAAATAATTAAATAATGCCGTACGGGCGTTACCTATATGTAAATGTCCTGTTGGACTTGGTGCATAACGTACTCGAACCTCATTTGTCATCACTTTTCCTCCTCAAACTCCGATTAACTATTGCTCCATTTTATCACCGTTATCTCTTAGAAGAAAGCCCTTTAGTTTGTCTTCTGTAGTAAAATCGTTGCTTGAGCAGCAATACCTTCACCACGTCCAGTAAATCCTAATTTTTCAGTCGTCGTCGCCTTAACATTTACTTGTGTAGGAGAAGCTTCCAACAGGTCGGCTATTCGATTTTTCATTTTTGAAATATGTGGTGCCATTTTTGGCTTTTGAGCAATAATGGTACAATCAATATTACCTAGTTCATATCCCGCTTCTTTTACCAATTCCCAAACATGAGTCAAAAGCTTACCAGAATCCGCGTCCTTAAACGCTGCATCAGTATCTGGGAAGTGCTTTCCTATATCTCCCGCTCCAATGGCCCCTAATGCGGCATCAGCAATAACATGTAATAAGACATCTGCATCCGAGTGACCAAGAAGCCCTTTCTCATGAGGGATTTCTATTCCTCCAATGATTAATGGACGGTTTTCTACTAGTTGATGAACATCATATCCTTGACCAATACGAAACATGAATTTTTTCTCCTTTATTTTGGCATTTTCTTAGAAGATATTTCATTCCGCTTTTGAATGATTGACTCCGCGAAAAACAAATCCTCTTTTGTCGTTAGCTTAATATTATCATAATCAGATTCTACAATTGTCACTGGTTTCCCTAATCGTTCTACAAGGGAAGCGTCATCCGTTCCTAAAAATTGCTGCCTTGATGCTTCCTCATGGGCATGTTCAAGAAGAGAAAAACGAAAAGCTTGTGGTGTTTGCACTGACCACAAGCTAGATCGATCCAAAGTTTCCATCACGGTTTGCTGTTGAACCACTTTTATCGTATCTTTTACAGGTACAGCAGCAACCGCGGCTCCATTTGTTTTAGCTGCTTCCACAAGTGCATGAATAGTATTCTGGGTAACAAACGGACGAGCTCCGTCGTGTACCAGCACTATCTCAGAGTCTGAAAGTGATCGCATTCCATTAAAAACACTAAACTGACGCTCTGTCCCTCCATACACTAGCTTGCTTACCTTTTGAAGATTATATTCCGATAGAAGCTTTAGAAAAATTTCTTCTTCCTCTGAATGGATGACGACAATTGTATTTCTGCACAGGGGGTCTTGTTCAAATATCCGAAGGGTATGGACAATAATCGGAACTTCATGAAGTTCCAACAACAACTTATTGCAATGAGCGCCCATCCTCTTTCCTTTTCCCGCTGCAGGAATTATTACATCATAAGTCATCTTTTCTACTCCTTACTCTATTACAACGCTCGTTCTAATAATTTTGGTTTTGCAAAAATCATTCTTCCTGCTGATGTTTGTAAGACAGATGTAACAAGAACATCGATATGCTTACCAATGAAATTTTTTCCTTCTTCGACAACAATCATTGTCCCATCGTCTAAGTAGGCAATTCCTTGGTTATGTTCTTTACCATCTTTAATCACTTGTACCTCCATCTCCTCACCAGGTAAAACAACGGGTTTTACAGCATTAGCTAAATCATTAATATTGAGCACTTGTACATTTTGTAAATCACACACTTTATTTAAATTATAATCGTTTGTGACAACGATTCCTTGTGTTATCTTCGCTAACTTCACAAGTTTACTGTCTACTTCCCCGATGTCCTCAAAATCTCCTTCGTAAATTTGAACTTCAACAGGCAAATCTTTCTGAATTCGATTTAAAATATCTAAACCTCTTCGACCACGGTTCCTTTTTAATACATCAGAGGAATCCGCAATATGCTGTAGTTCTTCAAGTACGAACTGAGGAATAACAATAATGCCCTCTAAAAACCTTGTTTGGCAAATGTCTGCGATCCTTCCATCAATAATGACACTTGTATCAAGGATCTTGAGGGTTTTGGCAGGAAGGTCAAGATCCTCTTCAGCTGCCTTCTTTTTATTTCCTTTATTCCCTAATGTAAATAAACTAATTAATTCTTCTCGCTTTTTAAAACCAACCTGAAAGCCAATATAACCTAATAGAAGCGTTAAAAGAATAGGGACAACGGTATTCACGAAAGGAAACTCAATTCTACTAATAGGTAAGCCAGATAAAAACGCTAAAATTAAACCAAAAATCAACCCAATACTACCAAATAATATTTCAACCGCAGGGGTTTTTACAAGAGAATCCTCAAACCATTTAACAAAATTTACAACGAATTCAACAACCCAAAAAGTTAAAAGATAAAAAATAATAGCACCTAAAAAGGCCGTCATATACGGGTTATTAATAAAAGGAATGTCTTCGAAATTGACTAATTGCAACAAATTTGGAAGAAGAAAGACTCCTAGTGTTCCTCCAATAAATAGAAAGCACACTTGGACAATTCTCTTTAACATTCCCACACCTCCTTTTTCATTATTATAATCATTTTCTCAAACTCATCTAGTTTTAAACCCTATTTTTAATATTTGTCACAAAAAAGATATTTTATTGATAATTTAAAATAATCATTGAATAAAATATTACTCTTTTGTTTGTAAAATAATACCATCATCACCTGTTAGATGTCAATTTACACCTTTATAACTGACGCTCTGCAAAAGTTTGTTCTTTTATTAGCTTCAATCCTTCTTTTATTTTTCGTGCTCTTACCTCTCCAATTCCTTCAACATCATCTAAGTCGGAGACAGAAGCTTTCACGATATTAGCTAAATGAGTATAAGTCGTTACCAAATTTTCAACAATAACAAGTGGTAATCGAGGAATTTTATTTAACACCCGATAGCCTCTTGGACAAATAATATCGTCTAACGGAATGTAGCCATGAAATCCTAATAATTTTAATAGGACAGCATCATCTAATACTTCGTTATGAGCAAGCTCTTGAAATTTCTTTAACTTTTCAAACGGTTTAATCTGCTGTTCGGCTGCATAATCTCGTATAATAAGCATCGCTTCCTCATCAATATCTACTAGCAGCTCATTCATTTGTAAACGAATTAATCTCCCCTCTGTTCCTAATTCATTCAAATAGGATAGCAATTCATTCTTAATTCGAAGAACCATTTCAAAACGATGTAACACTTGAAGTAAATCACTGTATGTGACAAGTTCTTCAAACTCCAGGACGGACAAATTAGAGGTACTTTGATCAAGAACTACTTTATATTTTTCTAACGTTTGAATAGCTTGATTGGCTTTCGTTAAAATAACAGAAATATCCTTCAATGCATACCGAAAGTCACCTTGATAGACCGTGATAACATTTCTTCGTTGTGAAATTGCAACGACAAGAGCTTTTGTTTCTTTCGCGACTCGCTCTGCCGTTCGGTGGCGCATTCCGGTTTCGGAAGACGTGATACGAGGATCAGGGGCTAGTTGGGCATTCGCTAATAAAATCTTACTTCCTTTTTCATTTAGTATAATAGCACCATCCATTTTCGCTAATTCATATAAATAACTAGGGGAAAATAAAGAATTTATATGGAATCCTCCATCCACAAGGTCTTTCATTTTATCATTATATCCAAGAACAATTAACCCTCCAGTATTCGCTCTTAAAACATTATCAATTCCTTCTCGAATGGGGGTCCCTGGTGCGATAAACTTCAAAATTTCGGACATAGATTTATATTCCATAAGCCCTCTCCTCCGTGTCTTGTTATCCTCCTAATGCTGTTTTTAACGCTTCACCTACATGCGATACTCCGATAACCTCTATTCCTTCTGGTTTTTTCCATCCATCTAGATTATTAGCTGGAATAATCGCCCTTCTAAAGCCAAGTTTAGCAGCCTCGTGGACACGTTGTTCGATTCTTGAAACGCGTCGAACTTCTCCAGTTAATCCAACTTCCCCTATAATACAATCTGTTGCTTTCGTCGGTTGATCACGGAAAGAAGAGGCAATCGATATGACCATAGCTAAATCAATAGCTGGCTCATTTAACTTGACCCCACCAGCGACTTTTAAATAAGCATCTTGATTTTGTAAAAGCATCCCTACTCGCTTCTCTAACACCGCCATTAGCAAGGAAACACGATTGTGATCCATTCCTGTGGCCATTCTTCGAGGATTTCCAAAACTTGAAGGGGAAATTAATGCTTGTAGCTCAACCAAAACTGGGCGAGTTCCTTCCATCGATGCAACTACGGTAGAACCAGAAGCTCCTTGAGATCTTTCTTCTAAAAAGATTTCCGATGGGTTTTCCACTTCTTCCAACCCTGTTTCTTTCATTTCAAAAATACCCATTTCATTGGTGGAACCAAAACGATTTTTTACAGCGCGTAAAATTCTATAAGAGTGGTGGCGTTCTCCCTCAAAGTATAAGACTGTATCAACCATATGCTCTAGCATTCTAGGACCTGCAATGGACCCTTCTTTAGTAACATGCCCTACGATAAAAATTGCAATACCTTTTGTTTTTGCAATCCTCATTAATTCTGCTGTACACTCTCTAACTTGAGATACACTTCCAGGAGCAGATGTAACCTCTGGGTGGAATATTGTTTGGATTGAATCAATAATTACTAAATTTGGAGCCATTTTGTCTATTGTTCCTGAGATAAGCTCGAGACTCGTTTCGGAATATACATACAGCTCCTCCGCTTTAATATTTAATCGATCTGCCCTTAATTTAGTCTGTTTGATTGACTCTTCTCCTGAAATATATAATACCTTTTGATTTCTTTCGGCAAGCTGTGCGGAAACCTGCAATAATAAAGTGGACTTACCTATACCTGGGTCTCCACCAATTAATACTAGTGAACCAGGGACAACACCTCCACCTAGCACACGGTTTAGTTCTTTACTCCCCGTGAAAACTCTTGGTTCTTGAACAGACTCTATGGACGTAATAGGTGCTGCTTTATTCGAGGACGAAGGTGAGGAGTGTACAAAGGCTCCACGGGGCCTTTGATTCGTAACTTCCACTTCTTCAACCATCGTATTCCACTCATTACACCCAGGACACCTCCCCATCCACTTTGGTGATTCATACCCACAAGATTGACACATAAACTTTGTTTTCTTCTTTGCCATCATTTTTCCCTTCCTAATAAACAAATTACCTATTAATTTAGAGCACTACGTATTTCTTAGCCTTTTAATCCTGAACTGAAACAACTACATTTAATTAAATATATATGAAAAAGAGGTACACGATCCAATCTATTCCGTGTACCTCTCCTTGCTGCGTTATAAAGCCGAGTCAGATGTTTCTTTTATAACAACGGTAAATTCATTTTCTTGCACATCAATTTCAATATCCTGCCCTGTAAGCACTTTTCCCTTTAGTAGTTCTTCTGATAATCGATCTTCCACATGTTTTTGAATCGCTCTTCTTAACGGTCGAGCTCCATATTCAAGGTCAAAGCCTTCTTCAACAATCTTCTCTTTAGCTTTTTCAGATAAAGTTAGAGAAATGTTTTGCTCCTTTAACCTCTTTGTTAATTGATTAGCCATTAGTGATACGATATCCTTCAAATGGTCTTTTTCTAGTGAGTGGAATACAATCAATTCATCAATACGATTTAAAAATTCTGGACGGAAGGCCTTCTTTAGCTCCTCCAATACTTTACTTTTCATATCTTTATAATCTTGTGTTGTATCTTGAACATTGAAGCCTACGTATTTATTTTGTTTTAAAGTTGAAGCACCTATATTAGAGGTCATAATTAATACCGTGTTTCTAAAGTCAACTGTTCTCCCTTTTGAATCGGTTAATCGACCATCCTCTAGGACTTGTAATAGAACGTTAAATACATCAGGGTGAGCCTTCTCAACCTCATCTAGTAACACGACAGAATACGGCTTGCGACGAACTTTTTCCGTTAACTGTCCCCCTTCATCATATCCTACATACCCAGGTGGTGATCCAACTAGACGTGAAGTCGAATGTTTCTCCATATATTCTGACATGTCGATACGAATCATTGCTTCTTCATCACCAAACATCGCTTCCGCTAACGCACGAGCCAATTCAGTCTTCCCTACACCCGTTGGGCCTAGGAATATAAAAGAACCAATTGGACGTTTAGGATCCTTTAAACCCGCTCGAGCCCGTCGTACAGCTTTTGATACAGCTACCACTGCTTCATTTTGGCCAATTACACGAGAATGGAGAAGCTCTTCTAAATTAAGAAGCTTTTCAGTCTCTGTCTGAGCTAACTTTGAAACAGGTACTCCTGTCCAATTCGATACAACCGTCGCAATATCCTCTACTGTGACTTCAGTATTTTCTTGTCCCTGCTTTTGTTTCCAATTTTTCTTTGTTTCTTCTAGTTCTTCACGAAGACGTTGCTCGGTATCACGTAAACTTGCTGCTTTTTCAAATTCTTGACTTTGAACGGATGCATCTTTTTCTTTCCTGATTTCCTCCAACTTCGATTCAAGCTCTTTTAAGTTTGGAGGTGTTGTATAAGAACGTAAACGGACTTTAGAACCTGCTTCATCAATCAAGTCGATTGCTTTATCAGGAAGGAAACGATCTGAAATGTAACGATCCGAAAACTTAACCGCGGCTTCAATAGCAGCATCCGTTATGGATACTCGGTGATGTGCTTCATAGCGATCCCGAAGTCCTTTTAATATTTGAACAGACTCTTCTGTTGTTGGTTCATCTACTTGAATCGGTTGGAAACGTCTTTCTAATGCCGCATCCTTTTCAATATATTTTCGATATTCATCTAAAGTAGTAGCACCAATGCATTGCAATTCACCTCGAGCAAGCGAAGGCTTTAAAATGTTAGAAGCATCGATAGCTCCTTCCGCTCCTCCAGCACCAATCAAGGTGTGCAGTTCATCGATAAACAATATAATGTTTCCAGCTTGTCGAATTTCATCCATCACTTTCTTTAAGCGATCCTCAAATTCCCCACGATATTTAGTTCCAGCAACCACTGTTCCCATATCAAGAGTCATCACACGTTTCTCTCTTAGGATTTCCGGTACTTCATTATTGATGATTTGTTGTGCTAACCCTTCTGCAATTGCCGTTTTCCCTACCCCAGGCTCTCCAATTAAAACGGGGTTATTTTTTGTTCGTCGACTCAATACTTCAATTACTCGCTGAATTTCTTTACTTCTCCCTATCACCGGGTCAAGACTTCCTTCACGGGCAACAGCCGTTAAGTCCCTTGCTAAACTATCGAGCGTTGGTGTATTTGCATTTCCCCCTCCTGTTTGGTGACCGTTAGACTCATTACTGCCGAGAAGTTGTAGTACTTGTTGTCTCGCTTTATTTAAACTTACCCCAAGATTATTCAATACTCTCGCTGCTACTCCTTCACCTTCACGGATTAACCCTAATAAAATATGTTCCGTTCCAACGTAGGAATGGCCTAGCTTTCTCGCTTCGTCCATCGATAATTCAATCACTTTTTTTGCACGAGGAGTATAATGTATGTTTTGATTTTTTTCTTTGCCTTTACCGATTAAATTTTCTACTTCTTTTTGTATCTTTTCTGAACTTAATCCTAAGCCATTTAATGCTTTGGCAGCAATTCCTTCTCCCTCTCTAACAAGCCCTAACAAAATGTGCTCGGTTCCAATATTACTATGAGATAATCGAATTGCCTCTTCCTGTGCTAAAGCAAGTACTTTCTGCGCTCTTTCTGTAAATCTTCCAAACATCATTTAGACCATCCTCCAATCAATTATCTTTTTCTAACTGTAAACGTTCCCGAATCAATGTCGCCCGTCTTATATCCCTTTCTTCCGTACTTAAAGGGCCTCCTGCATATTGCTGTAAAAAACCTGGTTGAGTTAAAATCATTAACTCATTCAAAATATTTCTGGATATATTTGAAATATAGCCTAAATCAATCCCTAGTCTAACATCGGATAAACATTGAGCAGCTTCTTTAGTATGAATAATTCGGCTATTCGTTAACACACCATACGAACGATATACTCTGTCTTCTAATTGTATGTCTGAAGTCTTAACTAATGCTTCACGGGCAGATTGCTCTTGAGAAATGATTTGTTTCACTACTCCTAGAAGATCTTCAATAATCTCTTCTTCTGATTTACCTAGCGTCATTTGGTTAGATATTTGAAAAATATTCCCTAACGCCTCGCTCCCCTCGCCGTAAATCCCTCTCACCACTAATCCTAGTTGGTTAATAGCTGGAACCAATCGATTCATCTGTTGTGTAAGGTAGAGACCTGGTAAATGCATCATTACGGACGCTCTTAAGCCAGTTCCAACATTCGTCGGACAACTTGTTAAGTATCCCTTCTCTTCATCATATGCAAAATCCAACCTTGCTTCCATCCAATCATCTATCTCATTGGCTTTATGTAGAGCTTCCTTCAACTGAAGTCCGGGGAATAGACACTGAATTCGAAGATGATCTTCCTCATTAATCATGATACTAACATCTTCTTGTTCAGTTAATATTACTGCACCAAAACGAGAATGTTCAGCAAGCTGGGGACTAATTAAGTGTTTTTCAACTAACACCTTTTTTTGTAATGGCTGAAGTTCGTTAATTTTAAATAATTCCACTTCATGATGACTGTTACTATTCATCTCTTCCACCATGTCCACAATTGCCTTTGCATCTTGAGAACTATAAAGTGTAGGAAAGCGATAGGAGGTGACATTACGAGCAAGTCGGATACGCGTGCTTAAAACAATATCCGAAGAAGGTCCTTCTGAACTCATCCAAGAGCTTACAGCTTTACTCATAAATTGCTCTAATGACATTAGGCATCCCCCCTCTTTTGAATTTGCGTTTTTTCAAGGGAACGAATTTCATCGCGGAGCTCTGCTGCTTTTTCAAATTCCTCATTAGCAATATGCTCTTGAAGCGTTTGACGTAATTGATTCACTTTTTTCTTTAAGTGAATTGCACCACCCTGGCGTTTTGGAACCTTTCCGTTATGAGTCAGATTTCCACTATGCAGCCTCTTTAAAATTGGCACTAACTTTTCACTAAATGTTTGATAGCAATGGTGACAGCCAAATTTACCTACTTTTACAAATTGTTCATACGTCATATGACAGTTTTCACATTGAACTGTACGGGGATCCACTGATTGGTTATGTTTTGGGAAAGTGGTCATATTCAGTAAACCGGAAACTAAATTATTGACAGAGAACATATCTCCTTCATTAAAAAACAAAGATTCCTGTTTCTCTTGAGCACACTTTTGACATAAGTGAATTTCATTTTTTTCCCCGTTAATCACTTTTGTAAAATGAAGCGTTGCAGGCTTTTCTCCACACTCCTGACAAATCATGTGCTTCCCTCTCTTTCTTAATTATTTGTATTTTAACGTCATTAACATACTTTTTAACATCCGTGCTCTTAGTTCATCACGAACAGGAAGATCTATATATATAACGGAACGATCCATCACACTAAGCATTATTTTAGCTTCTCGCTCTGAAATAGCTCCTTCTTCAATTAAGCGAACAATTACATTTTCTGAGCTTGCTTGAGAAACCGTATTTCCAAGCATTGAAAGAATTTGGTCAATAAGGTGTGCTTTATCATGTGTTTGCACCTTTGCAATTCGAATAAAACCACCACCACCTCGTTTACTTTCGACTAAATAGCCCCTCTCTATTGTAAATCGAGTATTTATCACATAATTGATTTGAGAAGGAACACATTGAAATTTATGCGCTATCTCACTTCGTTTTATCTCTACGATATCCGACTCACTCTTTTGAAGAACCTGCTTTAAATAGTGTTCAATTATATCTGATATATTTCTCAACAAACCTCCTCCTTTTCTGACTTTGACTATATTTGACTTTAATTATACTACACATTCCTTTTCCGTGACAAATAGTTCACTTCACAACAATTGAGGATATGTATAATTCGTTGATGTCACCATTATCTTTAACGCCTATGACTGTTTTTAAACCTTTCTTTATTGTGAAGCAGAGAGTAGCTCGAAGCTTTATTTTCCCTATCTTTCTTGGGCTCAATTTAAATTCATAACAAACATCCGTTCTACAACGAATGAACAATGATTTCTTTCGATATTCAATTCCGTTAAACTATAGTATTTATTTGGACCTAAACAAAAAAGCGCGTTTTTATTACTGCGCTCTTTCTAAGTTATATTATTATAGTTCTGGTTAGCCTGATTATCATTATACGTTTCAGATAGCATAATATTTGAATTTAAAAAATCTAAATTTTCCATGAGAGCCTCTAATCCGTATTTCTCAAGCTTACATATGGATGTATAAATAAAGAGGAGCTTTGGCAACCTTTATTATTTTTCTATTTTTTCTATTCATTTGATGAATTAATTGGGATTAGGTCAATATAAAGAAACCGGTCCTTTTGAGTAAAATAGTCAGGTGTTACTTTCTGTTCACCTAATTTATATTTTATTGGGAATTTAAAGTTAGGGCCGTCAAATACAAAAGAGTGGAATTCTCCATTCTCTCCACAAATATCATGCTTTTCTTTAGGGTAATCCTCTATAAACTCCCAGTCATATACTCTGCCTGAGAAGCTCCTATCTAATTTATCCAAATCGATACACGTCAGTACAGTTTTAAACTTACGATTAATAAATTCATGACTCAATTCCTCTACTGGTTTACCCCAAAGAGGGAAGAGTGTGGAAATTCCCGTTTTTAACAGCATATTTTCTCTATACTCCCGAACATCCTGTAGGTGAATATCCCCAAATGCAATATGAGTTACCTTGTCATCCTTCATTTTAGTAACAGCATTTCCCATTAATTCTTGATACTTTTCATCAGAGCAGTCCTGTGGTAGCCAGACTTCTCGTAATGGAATTCCTAAAGACTCAGACTGCAGCTTTAGTAATTCATAACGGACTCCATGAATAGATACGCGATTTACTCCTTCTGTAAGCGTCACTAGCAATGAATCAATCTCGTATTTAGGATTATTTTGTATTTTATATAATGCAAGAGTGGAATCCTTTCCACCGCTAAATCCAACTACAACCTTCATCTGGACCTCCAAAAATTTTATTAATATTATTTGCAAATATACTTGAACCAAGCAAACTTAAACGTGTTTAGGAAACAAAAAAAAACGACCCTCTAAATTCATTCATACGTATAATTCTTATGATCCTTTCATAGGGTATATACTTTTCTGCCAGTATTCTTCAAAATGGATAGATTCTTTCTCTATACTACACTTGGTTTTCGATACTCTAACTCCACAATAAAACCAATCTATTTATTTGATGCTCAAATCCTTTTACTTAATTAGGAGCTTAGTTATTATTTATTTTTTGAACTATTTTTTCTACTCTAAATAACAAAAAAGATTTAATAAATGCTGCCGTTGCGTATAATGAAAAAATATAAAATAGAAACCAAATATGTTGATAATTCGGCCCATTTTCTATTGGCCCTACTTTAGGTTTGTAGCCATTATATACGACAATACACCCAGAAAGCAGAAAAACAATTCCTATAATAAGATATATATATTTCCCCACTTTTTCTCCCTTGGGAGTATATTAAAATTTTTTTTACGTCCGCTAAGAGTTTAATAAATTTCTTCCAAATAAATAACAAAAATATATGAGATAAGTTCAATTACACTCTTTATTTGGAGAACTAGGAAGGATTAAACTACTTAATAACGAAACAGTAATTGCTTATTATAGCTAATTTTATTTTCCTTATTACATTACTTATTCCACAAACTCTTTTCTCTAACTTATTATTAATTATTTCAAATTTCCAATAAACCCACAAGGAGATATTACGTAGTGAGTCTATTAAAATGGATAGGTATTTTTTTCTTTTATTGGGTTGTGGTAGGAACTATAGCAAATATCATGTTTGCACCATTTGTTTATTCTTTAACCGGTATATCTCATTCAGATGGTTTGACTCGTATTAAAATATAACATTTGAAAGGGAAAATGATGATGTTGGAATTAATTGTACCTATTACTTATATAACACTTACTAATTGTAGTCTTTATCATACAAAACAAACCAAAGAGAAATAAGCAATATTATAAGAATATAAAGCCACAGAAGAAAAATAAGAGAAAAGGAAATATAATTCGAATAAGCATTCAGGTAGTCCGTTGGCAATGGTAAGCCTAATCTTTAATTGTTTAGGTATTGTTAGTTTATTCTTTTAATTAATTTTCGTAGTCAAAAGTAGTGGAAGCCTTATAATTAAGGATTTTCACTACTTATGCAAAATATTAATATTAAAATTTTTACAGAGCATTTCATTTAGCATGTCTTTCTCCCACCTAGCACCCATTAGCATGTTTACTCAAGAACTTTAACACCTTTAGGACTTAAAATAATGCCTTCTATTTTTGTTCTCAGCAAATATTTCTCCGGTGGTTGCACAAGCTTCATAAGATTGATATTTTCTGAGAGTGATATGTTCACTCTCTACAAAGATTTCCATCATGTCTTCTTCGTTAATGTCTAATGATTTTCTTCTTTCCTTTGGAATAACGATGCCCCATGACCATTAAAGAACACATCAATTACCATTTAGACAAAAAAAGATATCCCTTCATATTTAAACTGTAAAAAAGATAAAAAAAACAGCCCACAATGAGCTGTTTTTAAATGTGCATGGCGACGTCCTACTCTCACAGGGGGAAGCCCCCAACTACCATCGGCGCTAAAGAGCTTAACTTCCGTGTTCGGTATGGGAACGGGTGTGACCTCTTTGCT
>NZ_JBBAXC010000020.1 GCF_037120725.1 Bacillus spongiae | reverse complement strand
GTGAGGGTAGTCGCATCTGATTCTCAGGTGACACTGGAATGGGATATGGTAGAAGATGCTACACATTATCTAGTTGGAAGATCCACTACACCAGGAGAATCATCTTTGATCATTAGTGATCCGTTAGAACCTACTACATTATCTTATACTGATTTAACTGTAGAAAGTGGAGTAACGTATTACTACACTATTTGGGCAGTGGTAGACGGTCAGTCTCTACAACCGTCTAATGAAGTTTCTATAACACCTCAAGTAAACTTAAATTCAGAAAGAATATCTACTCTTTAAAACCTACGTAAACATTAAGTAGCCCAGAAACAAGAATGAATTTGTTTCTGGGTTATCTTTTATTTGATTCACTTTTTTTCAGAACTCTATAAATTGAGGAGAGACTCGTTGACCAAGGTTAAACTTATCGATGTTTTCTTTATTGGTTAGGAGGTCGATAGTGGGTAGCGTTTCAAATAAATACTAATGAGGCTAATACAGAGTCAAATCGTTCTTTTTTATCGATTCAACCTTACTTTATAGAATAGCATTTATCATTAAAGTTTAGAAAATGACACAACGTATTTGATTAGTTTTCCAACATTCTGTATAGAAAAAACAGTACATTTTAGTTTTATCTCGAATTCAATCCTTCAAGAATATGGCCCTTTCCACAAAGAAAGATCTATACTCTTACTCCTGAACTGCACCCAATTGTAGAAGACTAGAATTCGAGATAATTTTTGACATAGCTAAGTAGCTCTTCCTTCATTTATGTGACTAAATAAGAATCAACCAGATAATAATTTTACATCGAATTATTTTTAGTAAATCTTGGTTTACTAAAGAAAAGAGCTAGAATACAATGCATTTTATCAAAAAAAGCGCGATATTAAATAAACTGCACGCTTGGTGTTCGTTTAGGTACATAGTCCAGGAGGTGAGCTATTACCACATTTGTTGCCGTCAAAGGTATTGTTAGGTGGTTCAGCACCTGGCTCAGCTTCGATGTCAAATTCGACGTTATTTCTTGCTTTATTGAAACGGATAGTGTTGTCGAATGCCCCATTTTGGATTAGGATTCCTGCATTAGTATTTGCAGTACCGTTGTTACGGACAATGTTTGAGTCGATGACGTTTTGCTCAGGAGATCCGTTTAAGAAAATTCCATTTCCTTCGTTGTTACACAATATATTCACAATAATGTTATTGTTATCCGCAGTAGTTGTTAATTGTATTCCATTAGATTTGTTGTTAAGAACAGAATTCGTAAATAAATTATTAAAATCTGTAATTATCAAAAAACCGACTTCATTATTTTTTGCAAGGTTTTTATTTAAAATGTTATTTCTATTTAAAATGATATACCCACTATCTAAATTCTGAAAACTATTATTTTTCTGGATGCAGTTATGTTGCCCTGTAATGTCAAAACCCCTATTATTAAATGAGGCTATGCAGTTAACAATTAAATTACTATTTGTAACTATTGCAAACCCACTACCTGTTGGTCCCAAATTAAACTTCGATTCAATATTTTTTACTACATTGTTATCAGAAAATATTTCGATACCATCATCTTCAAACCCTTGAACGGTAAATCCTTGTAGTATCGTTCTATCACCACTTACAACCACACCATTATTACTACCTTGTGCAGGAGCACCCTCAATAATTGTCCGACCAATTCCACAACCGAAGATTTTTAAATTATCAATTGTGACTTCAAACCCATCAAATTTTCCAGTTAAAATTTTGATGCTGTCCCCGGAGCTTGATGCGTCAATAGCATCCTGAACCGTTGGAAAAGCAACTGTAGGTACAATTCGTAAAACCATAATTTTTTTACCTCCCCCCTTCAATAAATTTTCATGATGCTAGATACAAAAAGGTTTCGACATTAATTAATCCCCGGGTCACACGCTTCAGGTGGACTACTTGGGTTATCTGTACACACATTACCATTATAAATATTTGGCGTTGCAAGACCTGCTTCATCCAAAATGCTGAAGTCTTCATTTAACTTTAATTTATTAAAGGTAATCGCATTCGGATTTACAGTACCTGCACCATCGATTACAAAAATTCCTGAATCAATTAGAACTCCCAACGGAGACCCGTTTCCTCGAGCAATATTTCCATCAACACGATTCCCATTTGGTTCAGAACCTACGTCTCCAACCAAAATAATACCATGGTTAATATTATTACAAGATCGGTTCTCTTTTATTAAATTATTATCTGTTTGACAATTTATCCCAATGTTATTTTTTTGAGCTAAATTTCCAACTAATGTATTACTTCCACCCGTTATTAATAAAAACCCATCTTGAGCGTTTTGTTTCCCGATATTATCTACCAGTTGATTGTTTGTGCCTGTCACATAATACCCTCTTCTATTTTCATTACTTGAATTTTCGAATAAGCAGTTATCTTCTCCCATAATTGCAAAACCGCCACCCACTTCTACATTAAAAGTAGCAAAATTATTCACAAGCGTATTATCATTCGTTTGAATATCAAATCCAATTCCGTTGAATGTCGCTTCGATATCTTGAATCACACAGTTATCACCACTTAAGTTCGGTCCTATCTGAAGGAGGACACCGCTACCACTATAGTTTTGTACGGTAAAGTCCTTTAAATAAGTCTGTGGTGACCCATCAATAACAACACCATCACTTGCTCCTCCAAAAAAGATAGTTTTCCCGATTCCACAACCAGCGATTCGAACACGTTCAAGAGGGTCTCCATTTTGATCTTCATCCGGTAGCACAAATGAAGGAAATGTCCCAGCTCTTACTTCAATTGAATCTCCCGATACAAGAATAGGAGGAACAACGTTATCAATCACAGCCTGAACGGTAGGAAAGTCATCTGGTACAATAAAAATTGTCATTTTTCTCCCTCCTTTCTAATTAGATATTGTCTTGACTGTTCATTCCTAGCAATCGTCTACTGTCTCAAATAATTCAAGCACGTTTTCTACTTTGAATTGAAGCAACATTTCCTTTTTAATAACATGTTTAAGTGTTTCGTTTACGTTATCATTCACTGCAAGCAAATCTTCGATCGTTAAGCAATCATCTTCAAAAGCCATAACAGCTGCTTGAATTTTCTCTCCTTCAGCGTTCATAATGTGCGCGAGAGCGAGCTCTTCTTGTCCTACGGTGGCTAGAAGAAATAAAAGCGTTTGGTTTTTATCTAAATCAGGTAATCCATTAAATGGATCTGGAAAGTTAGGTTGTCCCATCAGGATCATCTCCTTTCTCCTTGATTTTTCCTCCTATTATTTTATGTAAATAGAAAAAGAATGCCTGTACAAATAACTAGATTGACATAAAAAAGCTACGTGTATTCGTTCCACGTAACTTTCGAAAGGAGGAATGGGATTTTTCAGGTAGTCCCATTATTAATATATGAAAGTTTTATAATAGTGATTGCACCACTAATCTCTTCTATAGCGTATTCTTTCAAATTTACAGAACGGAGGAATGACGGTTAAGCCTAAAAGGTTCTTTTTCAAATGAACTTAAGCTAAATGGAAATGAAAATCAAAATATGGATTGAGCACTTTCCCCTCAGTTTTCCATAACCCCGTAAAATTACTAGAAGACTAAACTTCACTACGAACCACCAACATCATTCAAATAGATTTCGCATTTATCTCGAATTCAAGTCTTCAAGAATCTGGCCCTTTTCTGGTATAACTATATTGTCGTTCAGATTTTCTATCTCTAATTATAAAAATCCCTTTGGATCTATATCCAAAGGGTAAAGCGTCGTATCTTTTTTATAAACATCGTGACTTTATTTCAAATCTACAGTTTACTCTCCAACCATCCCATCTCCATCATTATCTCGCATGTAGGGGTATAACCAATGATCACTCATTATTGGCATACTGAAACCAGCTGCTTTTGCTTCTTTAATTGTCACCTGTCCATTACCGTTAGTATCAACGCTAGAAATATCACCGTTTGGGTTTGAACTCGTTGAATCGGAAGGCTCACTATCTGATTGGATTACTTCATCAGGATTCACATTGTCAAATGTATCAACAATTTCGTTACCCATTAAAGTATAGGTATACTGATAACTTGAAGGAATCTGTGTTTCCGTATTCGGATATGTAATAATAGCTTCAAAATTAGTGGCTCCACCTGCACTACGGATCCCGTCTTCCATATAAGCTTGATCACCAAATCGGTTGAGATTACTATCTTGTGGAGTAATATTATAAGCGTTCGATACCCCTCCGAGAGAATCAGCAATAATATGTCCTTCATCTAAGACATCACTTTCGACACCAGGAACCTTTGCCTCATCAGAGTAGTATCTGCCAGACGATAATACAGGCTCGTTACGGCCATCTTGTAAAATGATTTCGTCTGCAATGATACGTACCAGTTGCCCGTATTCATTAGTAAATGCCCAATATTCACGGTCCCCATAACCAATGTCAACAGCGACGTTAGATTCGCGATACCCAGACAAATCACCACCATCAACTTCAATAAGTTTGTATCCTGAGAACAGGTCATCATTTGATTCGCTTGGTGTTTCCTCTACTACTGGTTCATCAACAACCGTAGTGGTAGCTTCGCCCTTTTCACTATTCTTATTTGTATTAACTTTGGTTACTTCTTGTGGATCTGTTTCTTTATCTGTAATGGATGCATCTTCTACGTTGGTACAACCAACCATAAAGATAATCGTGAAAAGTAAGATTAAATAGTTCATTTTCTTTTTCATTTTGGGACTCTCCTATAATAGTTTCATATGGTTCATTCTAAAAATCTCGAATAATATTTTTCTATCATTTTAGCATATAGTACAATATTATTATGTATTATCTCAAATTCAAGTCTTCAAGAATATGGCCCTTTCCACAAAAAAAGAGCCCAACTCATACTCTGAATTGCGCCCTTTTGCCGATGACTTGAATCGAAAATATCATAAATGTCTGTATAAGAGGAATTTCCAATAACAAATTAGTTTTCTCTTTCTAAATATTTTCTCGCTAAATCAAGGGCTACAGTTATTTTAATTCTTTGGTCTTTGCTTTCCTCACTCTACTTAATACGTTCTCAACCCAATCTTTCAATTTATACTTTACATCATAATGATCTTTTGCATTAAAAAGGAACATTCCTGTTGGTGTGTCTTGGTATTCCAATTTATTTAATAGAAGATTATCTTCATAATCATCTAAAAATCCATCTAAGAACACATCCCAACTCCCATCCTTCCTTTCTTCCACAATCAATTCAATGTAACATTCATAAATTGGTTCCCAGCATTCTCCATGAAAGTGTTTCCCTGTATACTGACTTTCTATAAAGTATTCTTCACTCTTCATCCAACTCACTCATTGAATGTTGAATTAATAGCTTCGTTACCAATTAATAGAAATCCCCGATTCAAAAAAGGGGCTTCCCCTCACAGAAAAGCACCCGATCGTATTATAAGGTTAACCGGAGTTATTATATATCTGGTTGACCTATTTTTTATAGGTTATTCTTTAGGTAGTCGGGGTAGGACGTGAGCGCCCGTGGGACTTGATCCCGTCGACTATACTGCCCACCCCCTACTTGTAGAAACATGTTTGAGGCTGGTTGGGGCAGAGACCCCGCATAACAAGCGAAGCTAGTTACTACAAGATAGACAGGGGCTACCGACAAATTTACCAAAAGGAGATGTGATAACGTATGGATCCAGTGATTGGCCTGGATGTCACAACAGGAGAAAGCAACCTTTCGGAAAGACCTTCAAATTTAAGCATGATACCAATGGATTACGTGATTTCTTTAAGTTTTTTAAAGAGGTGGAAAGCCACGCTGAATTAAAACCTGTCATTGTTTTTGAATCTACGGAAAGGGTGCTTTAATAGTAATTGACTCGTTTCATTTCCCCTGTATAATAGAGGGATGTCTGTTTTTAGAAGGGAATAGTCCTCATGAATAAAATACCAAACAAATTTTTGATATCGCTTTTATCCATTGTTCTAATTGGTGTAGTAGGATTTAAACTTATATCTGACCAAAAAATTAATAAGGAATATACTATTGAACTTACCTCTGAAACTATTGAAAATGAATTTTCAAACTGGTTACCTGGAAATGAAAAAGTGAAAATTTATGAAATACACAAACTAGGTTCTAGCAATAAGGCGGTCGCATTTTTTTCATACGAAGAAAAATATGATGAAGACCATGTAGTTCTTCTCATCATGAAAAAAGGGAAAAATAATAAATACAAATTTATCAGTAGTGGTTCTGGTTCTGGTTCTGGTTCTGGTTCTGGTTCTGGTTCTGGTTCTGGTTCTGGTTCCATGACACACCCATCATCACATGTAATCGAGACAAACAAAGGTACCTATGCCTTATTTTTTGGTGAGAAAAATAAAGAAATTAAATCTTTGATTGCAGATATTTACATAATAAATGAAGAAGCTAACGTAAGCGGTTCAAATAGTTGGACTCAGACTGTTTCTGAATTAGACATAACTTCATCTCCAAGGCTCAAGTCAAAAGAAGGAGCTATTATGTTAGAATTACCTGAAGATGAACAATTCATGATGATAGCCGAAATTCCGAACAGTCGAGGAAGGGAAGTAGCTGTATCCGTTACTTGGTTAGATGAAAATGGATCAAATATTTTTTTAAGACAAGAGTAGTCTTGGATCAATTTTAAAGTAGGACCATTTGTTGTAATATAGACAAATATGAAAACGGAACGAGGAAGAATGAATATTCTAGTGTCTATTTGACATTACTATAGGGCTTTAAAAATACGATGTGAAAAAATATTAGTGTACACGTAATATAAATGGAGTTATTTAAAGTGGTCGTGAATTTAAATGTTATAGATTGCGCAGTTTTGGATGAGGATATTAGAGTCTGTAACGCCGAATTCGTTATTATGAACGCAATGGAATAATTATAACTTATTCTTAAGTCACTATGTAAACTTGGGTATGAGTGAACTTGATACGATCAGAAATCCTTATCTAACTAGAACTCTCCTTTAATGGGAGAGTTTTTATAAAAATTTTGTGAAGAAATTAATCGTTAAGGGTTTGTTAAATAAAGTGTGTAAGTCCTAATTTACTCTAGGTATTTTAGGCCTCGATTTTTAAGGTGTTCGCGGACTAAAAGTTGGGTCATTACGATAGACCAGTTTTGAATATGTCCACCATCCCATTTATTTTCTAATTCTTGAATACGTAAATAGAGGAGTTTAAAGAGGGCATTTTCATTTGGAAATGCTCCTTTTTTCGTCACCTTACGAAAGATAGAATGGATACTCTCTACCGCATTTGTCGTATACTTACCTTCTTGTAAATCCCAATAGTAGTCAATTCTTATTGATAAATCGGTTAAGTTATTTGTCCACTTAACATCTATTATATTACTATCAGTAAAGTCAAATTCACTTTCAATTTCGCCAATATTACTTGCGATAGACCACCTACTTTTCTCCTTATGCCAATCGAGGATAGTGATATTTTATGACTGATATGCTGTTTTTTCTGGAAACACCCCTCCTTCTCTAGAAAAGATTACCGCCAATCTTCTTGCAGCTCTTTTATAATAAAACTCAGATGAAAAATTTGGATCTGGTATAGGTTTTATCTCATATAAGCGCCCTGTTATTTTATTTAATTCTATTTTCCCTATAATGTCTTCATTAGGTCCAAACCTGTAGACTACAACTTCATTATTTTCATATTCTTTTATTAATAACA
Source organism: Bacillus spongiae (assembly GCF_037120725.1). Classification (NCBI taxonomy): domain Bacteria; kingdom Bacillati; phylum Bacillota; class Bacilli; order Caryophanales; family Bacillaceae; genus Bacillus; species Bacillus spongiae. Next base: position 57,064 of record NZ_JBBAXC010000020.1, on the reverse strand, counting down.
CGAACGATGCCATAACTATTCCTCCTTTTATGGGTTTCATATACGGCCAGAATTTACTGTCCTATCACTTTGTTATTACTACTCATCTATTCTTCGTTATATTTCCGTAATCTTAGTTTACACCTTGCCAAATTGAAATAGCCTTAATTGTCCATTGCTTGTTCTATTATATACTAGATAAAATTCTTATTTATCTCGAATTCAAGTCTTCAATTAAATGGCGTTTAATGGAACAACACTACTATCAATCACGCCTTTAGAAAAACTCCTACAAAGGAGGAAGACAGTGTATCTTTTTAGTGACCGATACAACTTTATTCGTAATCTACACAAAAATGTCGATAATAGAAAAACGTAAAACAACTATGGACGTTTAAATGTGATTGCTGAATCTTGAGTAACTGTATGAGAAGATAATAGATACTCTTAGCTGTGTGGTAATACTATCTTTTTGGGGAAATTCTTTGTACAACATACATGAATAAATATAAAAAACATGGAGGCTATCCTGTCAGATAAAGCCTCCATGTTTTAAATGACAATGTACTACTTTAATGCACTTGTCAAAACTGGAACAATTTGTTTTTTTCGAGATACAACGCCTTTAAGCAAGGCCTTATTATGATCTAAACGTACGTTAAAAGCCTCTTCTACTGAATCCGCTTTTCTTCCTAAGACAATGGCAGTTGAATCATTTGTTAAGATATTCGTTACAACAAAAACAAATAAATCCAATCCTTTATCTTCTATTATTGCTGATAAAGCTTCTTCAAGTTCGGCCTGACGACCTAAGACGTCATTTTCCTCTACAACATTGACTTGAGCAACCTCTACTTTACTATCACCCATCGTAAATTCTTTCGCATCTAAAGTAATCAATTCTGCAACGGTTTTCGTACTCATATCGGCACCGGCTTTTAGCATTTCCAGTCCATATTTATCTAACTCTATTCCTGCAATGACCGCAAGTTCTTTAGCTGCTTCTACATCTTCTTCTGTACAAGTAGGGGATTTTAATAGTAATGTATCTGAGATAATTGCTGATACCATTAACCCAGCCATTTCTTTTGAAATATTTTTACCTTTTTCTTTATATAGTTTATTTAATATAGTAGCCGTACAACCAACAGGTTCTGCACGATAATATAACGGATCACTTGTTTCAAAGTTTGCAATACGGTGATGATCAATTACTTCAAGCACTCGAACATCATCAATATCATCTGCACTTTGTTGTTTTTCATTGTGGTCCACTAAAATAACTGTTTTGGCTTCAGCTGAAACGTTTGTGACTAGACGAGGAATCTCTACCGGAAAATACTTCAACACAAAGTCTGTTTCGCCATTTAAATCTCCTAAACGAATCGGTTCTACGTTGGCACCTAACTGTGATTTTAAATCAGCATACACGATTGCAGATGTAATCGTATCTGTATCCGGGTTTTTATGTCCGAAAATAAGCGTTTTCTCCATAAAAATTCTCCTTTTACCTTATATAATGTAGTTTTTTCGAATCTTATTTTAGCATATTTTATAACGTGAGGATTACTTAAAGTCACTTTTTTCTAAAATTGAATGGGTTCATCAAGCTTCCCTCTGTAATTTGGCTGTATAACTTTCTACTAACAATATCTCATATTTAACTTGGACCATAATTACCTTCTGTCTCATTGTGGTCAAGGAAAATCATTTTATTCATCTGTTTATCACACTCACTTGGGTAGTACAAAATACCATAATGACAATATACATTTTAATCCTTTTTATACACAACTTACTAAAAGACGTCCTGTAGAACGTGTCTACTCCTCAACATGGACATGATAATAGATTTTAATTAACGTCGCTATTTTTCCACAAAAATTTCCTTCTTATTTGTATTGTGGACATCTAGCAATTATAGGCTTATTTCAAAAGGTTAAGTCCTTGTCATAGCAAGAGTATTGCTATTGTGCCAATGACAAACATTGCTCATTCATCTTTTCCTAGCTGATAGATAATAATGGAAAAGTATTTCCAATATTAAAATGTTAATATTCTGAAATATTTTAAAAATCTTGCAGTATACTTTACATCAGAAAGGAGATGATGATTGCTTGAGATGCTCGTTTAGCCTTTAAATAAACTCTTCTTGGTTAACACAATTTTGAGAGCTTTTCATTTACGATGCTGACTCTATCATTGGGGATCTTCATGTCGAGAATACTTTTAGATTTTTGGTACCATTCTATACTCTCGTTTACATTACCCATTTTTTCATGGTTGACGCCTAATTGATAATAGAGTTCACCTAAATTAGAGATGGATTCATCCTTTAAACTTCGAGAAATCCCTACATGACAATAATCAATGGATTTTTCATATAACTCTTGAAGCGTTAGGACCTTAGCAAGATTATAATAAACCTTTGTTAGCAGTGGGTTTAAGGTAAGGAAAGGGAGTTTATCGTGGATGGAAACAATTTTTTCGAAGTAACCTATCGACTGCTTAAGCTTCCCTTCTTCTGCATGAATAATGGCTAAGCTATTTAGAATCTGTGCATCTTGAAAAGAAAAGATAAGAGAATCTGAAAGGTTTAATGCAGCATTTAAAATTTGAATCGAGCGGGAAGTATTTTTTTGCTCATAGTACACGCAAACGCCCTCTGCCCATAACACAAATTGATACATATTCCCTTTTTTCAGGGAAGATTTATTGGTTTGTAGTTTCAGTAGCTTTAACGCATCAAAATAATCATTATTGACGATGTGTTTTGTCACTAGCTCACGGAAATTTTGGACAAAGTTAAACTTTGGATACTCTGCCATTAAAAACAAACTGTCTAAGGAGATCCCCAGTTTATACGCTATTTGTTTTAAAAGAATAGAATTAGGAACAATGCTTTCATTTTCAATTTGGCTAATCAAAGATTGTGTGCAAATCCCAGAAGCTAAGTCTTTTTGTGAAATGCCAAAATGAAACCTTAATTCTTTAATTGTATCTCCTATATATAAGTCACGATATTGATCCAAAGTTTTAACTCCAATCATCATTTTTTTATAATCTAAATTCGAAAAAAACTAAGGAGGAAATAACATGTTGAAAAAGTTAGTAATTGTAGGTAGTTTATTATATATTATCGGAGGTTCTTCTATCACAGCAGACGAAAGTAACGTCTCTCTTTTCAATTCTGAACTGGGAACTGGAATACATTTGACGGATGAAGACCTACCGTTTAAACATTAATTAATATTTCTGTAATTATCATACCAACATTGGGTATTTATGTAAATTGAAAACCAATAGATATTCTTAAACTTTTATACCCAATATCACGAGGAATTTAAAAGGATGCAAATATTCATTTGCATCCTTTTAATGCTGCTCTTTCTATTAAATCAATAATCGTACTACAGCGACCTTTATAGGCTTTATTATCCTACCATCTTATCTAGTATATTGGTTAGTAAACGAATAGATTACTTACACATGCTGACTTTGTAGAAAGATAGCCTCTAATTTTATCTGTAGCTCCTTTTCTCCACTTTTTCACGGCGGAGGTTGACACATTCTCTATTTTCGCAATCTCTTGAATTGAAAGCATGTAGACGCACGTATAGAGCACCCATTTTGTTTGATTTTCAGTGAGCTGAAAGCAATAGGATAGTAAGAGCTCTCGTTGAATAAAAGGTGGTGAAGCTTCGTCCTTGATAGAACACCAAAATTCTTCACGTGGATAGACCATTCTTTCTTCATTCTTGCGAATATTGGCTAACTCCGTTAACAATCGTCCTCGAATATAGGAATAAGCAAATGTAGAGAAGGATCCCTTATGATGATCAAAGCGTTCATTCGCTTCCCATAAAGCAATCAAACCCGTTTGATAAAATTCTTCTTTATTTTTATAAATAAACAGAGTTTGTATTATTTTATGAATCATAGGCTCATATTGTTTACTCAAAATCTCAAAACATTGCACAATTCGATTCCTTTCAAAAAGGTGCACCTTCACTTTAATTCCTAGGTAGCTATACTGTACAAAAGAATAGTTCAGAGGACAAAAGAGTAAATTAGCTTTATTTATGTTTATTCAAAACGTTCTATTATCCAAAATGACTTGTTTCACCACACTATACATAGAAAACAGTAAAAATAAATATAATTCAAATTTTTTCAGAGACCATTACACAGTTCATACGGGTTAAAAGTCACTCTATCAATACGTACTCTAAAGGTTACGGCTAATTACCCGCCCTTCATTACATGAGAGGTTTTCATCAGTCGTACTACTTGTTCAACCGTCGTTTCGATTTGCTTTACTGCCACCTCTCTTTTCAAAGCAGCAGGCAAAGGAAGACACTCCGTTTGAATAGAAAAGGCTGCATCTATGTACTGGTTAATATTATGTAAGTCCGTGTTGACCCTTCCTGCAATTCCTATGACCTTTTTTCCGTGCTTTTTGGCCAGCTTTGCTACTCCAATTGGAACTTTCCCCATAAGTGACTGTTCATCAAGACTTCCTTCACCTGTAACAATAACGTCTGCTTCCCTTATTTTTTTCTCAAGGTTCGTCAACTCCATTACCATCTCTACCCCTGGCTTTAAAACTCCCTTTAAAGCAGAGAGTAATGCTCCTCCCACACCACCTGCTGCCCCAGAACCAGCGACTTTTTGTAAATTGACACCATACGTTTCTTTAAAAAGGGCAGCAAGTCTTACCATGGCTGCCTCCAACTTTACAACTTCATCCGTTTTTGCCCCTTTTTGCTCTGCAAATACATATGACGCCCCTTGTTTTCCATAAAAGGGATTCATCACATCACTTACAATAACAAACTGACATTCGTCTATTAATGACATTCTTTCCTCATCTGAAAACGACACGACTTCTAACAAAGGATTACCATAACTTCCAATTTCTTTTCCTTGCTTGTCATAAAACTTCCACCCTAGCGCTTGTAGCATCCCCACTCCGCCATCATTTGTGGCACTTCCTCCAAGAAAAACCTTGATATTTCGATAACCGCTAAGGACCGCATCCTTAATTTGCTCACCTAATCCGAATGAATTAGCACTCATTGGATTACGTTTTTCCTCGGGGACTAGGGTTAAGCCGCTACTACGTGCGCTTTCAATAAGGGCGATTTCTTCTTTTTCATGATTGAACACAACATAGCTAGTGACAATAGGATTCATGAGTGGATCGAATACGTTAATTTCTCTTCTTACCGTCTTTTGATGTAAAGCAATGACGTCGATTGTCCCTTCTCCTCCATCAGCCATCGGTGAATTTTCTACGATGGCTGTAGGCATAGCTGAAAGAATACCTTGCCTGGCCGCTTCGCCTACTTCAAAAGCAGAAAGTGAACCTTTATAAGAATCGCTCGCTATTAAAAAGTTCATGATAATCCCCCCTTCCCCACCTATTTTAACCGAAAAAAAAAGATGGTGTCATAAACCATCACGATGATCTTACTTATCATTAAACCTTTTGTCCTTATAAATCAATACGAATAAAGACTTTACAAAATCTATTATTTGTAATCGAAAGATAAGAAAAATCCTCATTTCCAGTTTCTTTTGAAGTTAAATATTTCTTGTATATAACCATATACTGATACAGGAGACATGACCATTTGATAACCTAGGATGAAAAAAATAAAGCCTAAAATATTTCTACGTATTCTGAGATGCAGGCGCCTGAAGACATAATTTCTTTGATAAAAATACAAAATACTATAGCTTATAATGGTTAATGGCAACACTAGTAATGTCATTGGTCCTACAATCCAATAATATCCAAATAATGCTAATATCAGCCCAGGAAGCCAACATAAACTATAAGTTACGTCTAAATATGGCATGACCATATTGATTCCAGTTGAGTACTTGACATATATTTGCGGCTGGTCCCAAGGTTTAATTTCATTCAACCCTTCAATCATTCCTCTCGCCCACCTAGCTCGTTGTCGGACAAAATGCTTAAAGGTACTAGGTACTTCTGTGAAAGACACCGCCAACGGTTCAAAATATACCTTCCACCGTCTGTGCAATAAACGCCAAGTTAATACGATGTCTTCTCCGATTGCATCAGGCCAACCTCCAACCTCTTTAATACATTCCGTCTTATACAGGCTGTAAGCACCTTGTGCAACTAGCGTTCCTTGATATAAACCTTGAAGCCTTTTAATAGAAGAAATTCCTAAAAAATAATCCCATTCTTGAACTTTTGTCCATATGTTCTCCCTACTATTTTTAGTTAGAACACTACCAGCGACCGCACAAACATCATCTGGGCTCGATTTGACACGTGCCACTAAATAACGAAGAGATGACACATGAAGCAACGTATCGGCATCAATCGTGATAGTATAAGGCGTTTTGACATATTCCAATGCATAATTTAATGCATGGAATTTTCCCTGTTGATCTTCATGAAGTAACGAAATTTGAAGACTGAAATCATGAGCAGCCTTTAATACTTCATGTACCGTCTTATCTGTAGAACCATTATTTACAACGATTACATTAATTTTACCTTGATAGTCTTGCTTATTTATATAATATAAAGTTTGATAAATAGTCTCCTCTTCATTATATGCCGCAATCAGTATTGTCACCTCATCTTTAGGCCATTCATCCTTAAGGCCAGGCTGGCGATCTAAAATTAAGCTTATCACTAAAAATGCGTTCATATATCCTGGGATATATGATATTCCCCCAATAATAAGTAAAGCAAGTGGGAATGACACAATTTGGGATAAGTCCTTTAACCATGGGAGTGCTAAATAAATGGAAAGGCACATCCATAGAAAGGCAATGCTATGACTAAACCAAAACTTCACTTTAATAGGAATATATCGTTTTTCATAATTGGATAAAAGAGTATGTCTAAAAGAGATTAACGGTTTCATAAAGACCAAGACCTTTCAATAAGAAACTATTAAAAATCTCTACTAAACATATCATACAGTTTATAGAATTCTTATTGTTTTTTACTGGAAATTCGCTCTCATATCCTTACATAAAAAAGGAAGACTTCTTCAATGTAGCTGAAATCGTACGTCGTCAACAAAATAAGTTCACGACTATACGGAAAGTTATCACTTGCATTATTAGAAGAAATGAATATCAATCACCCTAGTCATTATTTTAATAGATGCCTTTGAAGCGATAAAAGAGGTAACTTTTTTAAATTACCTCTTCCATAAGGTGTTAACGTACCTTTTTCAGAATGGAATGTTCAAATTTTTCCGCCGTTAAAGGACGACTAATTGCGTATCCTTGTACATAATCACAATTAACTTTACTTAAATAGCGGTATTCCTCTTTGCCTTCGACACCTTCTGCTGTTACGTTCAAATGGAGATGCTTAGCCATGGAAATGATGCTCCTTACAATTGCTTTATTATCTTCATGAGATGTAACACCTCTAATAAATGAACGGTCTATTTTTAACGTATCAATAGGATATTTCTTTAAATAACTTAACGAAGAATATCCTGTACCAAAGTCATCCATTGATAGCGTAATGCCAATGGATTTTAAATCAACTAATTTCTTAATAATCACTCCTGGTTCATACATTGCCACACTTTCTGTCACTTCAAAATCGATATAGACGGGGTCCAGTGTCGAAAGCTCTATAACAGTAGCAGCTTTCTTTACGAATGATTTATCGAGAAGTTGCCGCATGGATATATTCACGCTCACCTTCATTGGTGAATATCCCATGCACTGCCATTGAGCATTTTGTTTACAAGCTGTTTGAAGGACCCATTCCCCAATAGGGATAATTAGTCCTGTCTCTTCAGCAATAGGAATAAATTCTGCTGGAGGTACATCACCGAGCATTTTATTATTCCAACGGAGTAATGCTTCCATTCCTGTGACTTGGTTCGTTTTCACATTGACCAAAGGTTGGTAGTTTAGACAAAGCTCCTTTCGCTCAAGTGCATTCCGCAGTTCTTTTTCTATCAACATTTTCCGATAAAAATGCTGGTTCATTTCATTTGAAAAGAGTTGATAACTATTTTTTCCTCTTTCTTTTACATGATACAAAGCGGTGTCAGCATTTTTCATTAACGCTTTAGCATCCTTTCCGTCCTCAGGATACATACTTACCCCAATACTTGGTGTGATAAAAAATTCTTGTCCCTCTATAATGAAACCCTCTTCGAATAGCTGAATAAGAAGCTCAGCAATCCTTATCGCTTCCTGTTTAGTACAATTTGAGTTTAAAAGGGTAAATTCATCGCCACCAATTCTGTAAACTTGTGAGTTAATTAACCTATCATTTGTCAAAAACCGTTTTAAACGCTTTGAAACTTCCCTTAACAACAAATCACCAAAATCATGTCCAAGTGTATCGTTAATGTATTTAAATCGATCTAAATCAATAAACATAACCGCCGCTGGTATATGCTTTCTTGAAGCTTTCTGTAGCAAGGTAGTTAATTGCTCATTAAAAAGGCGACGATTTGGTAACCCCGTTAATACATCATGATTTGCTTGGTAAATAATTTCATCTTCATGCTTCTTTCTTTCCGTAATATCGGTTGAAACACCTAAAAGGACGGTCGATTCCCTCCTTTTTATCGGAACTTTGGATGTTTGAAGCCACCTTACGTTACCTTCATGATTTATTAATTCCTCTTCAGGTATTAAACGTTTAGTGATATCCTCCTTGTCTTTTAATACCGTCACTCTTTCTCTTTCTCTTACTTTATTCACTTGTACGTCAGAGTCTGTCTTGCCAATCATCTCTTCCTTTCGCATCCCATAAAGGTCTGCGTAGGAACGGTTGACTAGGCAATAGCGCCCCTCTTCATCCTTGGCGTAAATATAATTTGGGTTTAGATCAATGACAGTACTTAAAAAATCCTTTTGCTCATCCAGTCGACGATTCATATCTCCGACAACTTTTAGGTGCATTTTATAACACAATAGGAAAACGGAAAGGGCAAATACCATAACGGATATAGTACTAGGCAAAAGCCTTGTGTTAGGAAAAATATTCAGAACACCTAGCCCATATCCAATAGTTGTTGAAAAGAGAAAATAAAATAAAAAAGACCGTAGGCTACTATTAGGTATTCTAAAACATAGAATAAAACAAACCATGATGCTGATCATGAATAGCAATACATTGAAATGAAAAAACCAAGAAAGACTACCGTATGATGGAAAATAAAATCGATATGCTTCCTCCGGCTCCATTAAGGTAAGAGTAAAGATTCCTTGATCACTCCAACCGACGATGTAGACAATCATGCCCCATAAATAGAAAAGAATAACATTCGTTTTGTTCATAATATAGCGCCACTTGCTATTTTGTAAAAAAGAAGGTTCTTCATTAATAATAATGTAGGCAATAAAAAACAATGTGGGCGTAAGCATAATAGGGCCGATTCGAAACAAACGAAATAAAAAATCAATGGTTTCTCTTGAAAAATAATGAATTGCATATAATAAAGACACATCTATTTGCCAAAAAGATGCAAGCAATAAAAATAGAAATAACGCCTTTGAAAACATACTTCTCTTAACCATAACAAGGATGGATAATCCGAGAAAAAAAGGAATAAAGGCAACGAATAATAAAAAAAGAAAAAACATAGCAGGCTCCCTATTTTGTTACAAGTAAGCAAGCATTATTTCCACTATTTCCATGTGTCGTAATACTAACTACCTTCACTGGTTGGTATTTCGTTTCCAGAACGATGGGTAACTCTTCAAAACCTTTTCCTCGTGTTTTAATCGTTGGGGGAATGAACCCATGTTCTATCGATATAAGAGCGGAAATGAGTTGAATTGCCCCAATTGCTGCAAAGGAATGGCCGATCATCCCCTTTATTGATGTGATTGGTACATCTGATTGAAATGTTTCTTGATGAACAAAAGCCTCAATACGGTCATTTGTTTCTATCCCTAGTGCTTGGCTATTAACATAGCAAGGAAGATAATCTTTCACTGTATCCTTATAAACGGAAAGCATTTCTTGACCACTTTCATCAAATTTCAGCATCGGTTTCCCTTCATTTCTAGAGATAACTTTTCTAACATGCCCATAAATCGTTTTATTTTGATTTTTTGCATCTTCTTCACGTTCTAATATACAAATACCCGCACCCTCTGAAAGGACAAGACCATGGTGGTCTTCCGAAAATGGAACTCCCGTTTGATGAATTGACGTATTAAAAGCAAGCGATCTTATTTTACTAAAGCCGTTAATACTCCACTGACCTAATGGAGCATCCGTTCCCCCCACTATACAAGCATCTATTTGGCCTGATCTCAATAATTGCTTACCTAGTAACATAGTATCAATACTAGACGTACATCCTGTTGTTAACGTAAAAGTAGGCCCCCTTGCCCCAATATGCTCTGATACGGTTGCAGATAGAGTATGAGTATCCACTAGTGATACTCCGTGTATTGGGAATTTTTTTAAATTTAATCCTACATTTGAATATTCTTCAATTTCAAGAATTGCTCCAGCTGAAGTACCAATGATGACACCCACTCTTTGCGGGTCATATGATAAGTTAGCCATTTTAACTGCATCATTAGTAGCAGCTAATGCTAATCGTGTCGAACGAGGGTATTTCCGATAATTCCTTTCTCTCATAGAAATAAAATCATCATCTATCACTCCAGCAATGATACTAGCTCCCTTTTTCCCTTTCCCTTCTAGAACAGATTGCGTACATGTCCCTTTTTGTAGGATACTACGAAACTCTTCTTTTGAAAGGGCTCCAGGTACTTTAATACCATAACCGGTTACTACAATACTATCCAAATAGATCATTCCTTTATTTAGTAATGTACCCACACATTACCTACACTATTAAATCTATTATATATTAGTTATTTAGACATATTCCATTATCTTTCGACAGTTCCATATATATCTTATAATAACGGTAACCGCTTCTTTAGATAGATTCAAAGCGATTAAATACATTTATGCTCTAGTTATTTAGTAATAATACAGAAAAAACGACTGCTGTATTTAGGTAAAATATCACATTCCTAATTAATAAACAGAATGATTCTTAATTTAACTTATAAGACCCTGTCTCAAGAATTAGTACAGTGGGGGCGAATGTACTCTAGGAGAGTTTATAAATAGACTACCATGTGTTATAAATGATACTAGCAACGACAAGAAGTAGATAAGGAGCTGATAAAAATAAGAATATTAGAATTTACCATGATCCTATTTATTGGGTTACCCTTCATTATTTCGTTTTTTAATAAGAGCAAAACGAAAAGTCTAGTTAAATATATTCCGATATTTTCATTAGGACTATTTATTTTGCATGGTATTATTGAGGGAATTAGGTGGCAATTTTATCCTGTTTATTTCGTTATTATCATTCAGTTTATAAGTGCACTGAGCGGGTGGCTAAAGGAAAGGAAAAGGCGTAAACGAGTGGGTGCTATTATATCAGCTTTAGGTATTCTTGCATCGACGCTTCTCTCTTTTGCATTCCCTGTTTACAAAATGCCTACACCGTCAGGAGAGAACCAAATTGGAACAGTATCATTTAATTTAATTGATCCTGAACGAGAAGCAATCTATAGTGGCGACCTTTCTAAAAATCGTAAAATTAAAATGCAAGTCTGGTACCCTGCTCAAAAGATCGATGGATACGAGCAAGTGCCATGGTTAGAAGATGGGCGCAAGCAAGCAGAAGGCGTGTCAAAAATGATGGGATTTCCTGACTTTGTATTAAGTCACACGGCATTAGTTCAATCTAATTCTTATCGTAATGCACCCTTAAGCGATGTAAAAGATCATTATCCCGTTGTTATTCTTTCCCATGGTTGGACGGGGTTTCGCAACATTCATACAGATGTTGCAGAACTATTAGCAAGTAACGGCTATGTTGTAATTGGAATTGACCATACCTACGGTTCAGCTGTTACCGTTTTTAACGATAAAGAAATTGCCTATGTTAAGGAAGAGGCATTACCAGATAGAGAAGAAACACCTGACTTTTTAAACTATGCGCAAACACTAGTTACAACGTTTGCAGGTGATATATCACTTTCCTTAAACGAATTAGAGGGAATGAACAAAGGGGAAAGGGATGCTACATTCACAGATAGATTAGATTTAGAAAATATCGGCATCGTTGGTCATTCTACTGGTGGAGGAGCGGCTGTTTCAACAGCCATTCATGATAAACGAATAAAAGCAATTGTCGGGATGGACGCGTGGGTAGAACCAGTGGAGAAGGGAAAACTGGAAACAGGCTTGCAAATTCCCTCTTTATTTTTAAGGAGTAATGAATGGGAACACGGGTTAAATAATGACCATCTTTTTTTTCTGTTAAATAACAGTGAACGTCCGGTTGACTTATATCAAATTAATGAAACAGGACATCAAGACTTTTCTATGATCTATATGTATTCACCGTTAAGCAAGTATTTCAATATAACGGGAAAGTTAGATGGTCGTGAAGGAGCAAAAATTCAGCACGATTTTATCTTGAATTTTTTTGATAGCTCGTTGAAAAACCAAGTCAACAAAACGAATGAAGAGGTTTCAAATCAATATGAACATGTCCAATTGATTTATAGTGATGAATAGTCAGCCTGCTATATTATTGCAACCGATGGTAGAGTTACCTCTTAAACAGGCATTACCGTTAAATAGATCATCTCATCATTGGTATCTATCAAACTTTTTGAGGGGTAAAATAAAACAGACATAAAGCCGTCCGTTGCATTTGTTTTACTAGTACTGCTCTTGATTCACTCATCATTAGTTTTTGACCTTGTTTGAAAAGGATTATGGATTGAATGTTTGAGGGTGCTGAAGTATGAGCATCTTTAACCATTTCAACATGGTTAAGGAATATCCAGTTACATTGGTGATGATTTGGAGATAAAGTTGGGAATGCATAAATATTGGCGAAAGGGTTAATAGGAATGGGAACTTTTTGTTTTGTAGTTGTTAAATAAATGACAGCTGACCGCCTGCCTTCATAAGAAGAACCCCCATATAAACAGGCTGTCTTGATGATGGACAGTGGCGTTTGTTTTACGAAAAGTGTACGATTTGTTTCAATGACCATAGCTTGATAGTCTGTATGAGCAGTTGCCATTATAGCCATTGTATTTTTGTTAATTTTGTACTTACTTAAGACCTTTTCCAAAGTTACCACTCCTTTTAGGAAAATGTATGAGATTATGATTGACGATAATAATCGGTGGAATGAAACAATCCGCTTTCTCTCAGCTGTTTGGGCACCTATTATAGTTATTTCCCATTACCATCTATTATTATATGTAAAAAAACGGTAATGAACGCTTTGTAGGTCACTTTACACTGCATGTTTCAACTTTCCTAAAATAAGCTCCATAAGCATAATGAGCATGTCTCAACCACAGCAAACATGGTTGAAACATGCTTTTTCAGTATAGATAACTTTATTCATCGCTAGTCTTGAATATCCCCGTTATCCTTTAAACGTTTAAATACAGTATCCACGCTCATCCCTGTTGCCAAATACAATTGATATACAGTTAATATAGAAGGAAGCTTCTCACCTCGCTCAACTCTACCTAAATGCTTATCATCTAGCCTCGCTCTTTCTCCTAGCTCTTCTAGTGTCAATCCTTTTTCCAAACGTACCAACCTTAATTCTCGACCGAAAGCCTGTAAAAAAGCATCCTTATTCATCAACGTGTAGCCCCTTTTTATAAACTATTCTCAAGTTCATAAAAGGCGTGGTACACGTCCTATAGGACACTACATATAGTGAAATGAAGTAAAAAATCAGATTACTTTAGCCCTGTCTTATTTGTTTATCCCTATCCTATAAAAAATGAATTCATGAAAAGCAAGTATAGTATTCACATAGGTTGCCAACGTGTCCTACGAAAAACGAGTAGGAACTGAAGTAGGACATGATTTCAATCAAACGTTTGTTTAAATCAACGTGATGTTTATTAAATAAACGTTTGTTTAAATGTTTTATTTTGAGTACGTATTTTTCACTCCAATCAACACATGAAGGAATTTTTTCATTTGTCATTACCTCTGTTTCATTCATTTTCAAACGAAAAAATCGCAGGTACATCAGTACCTACGATTTTTGTCAATTACATACTCTTATTCTTCAATCAACTCTGGTTCCCATGCGTATACAGAATCTGTTGTCCCGTTATAGGCACCTGGCCAAATAACGACAGTCAAACCATCATCCGTTGTAAAAGCATTTTCAGATGTTACCGTAAAGTACTGCCAATCTGATGTCACATCAACCTTTACTCCAGTAGATTCTACATTACTTGTATTTTGGATTTTTATTTGTGCTTGATGAGGTACATCCGCTTTCAACCATACTCCAAAAACGTACTTGTTTCCTTCTTGATTAATATCAATATCATACTGCGATATTTCACTATTTACTGTAGCTGGAGTTAATTTTTGCGCAAGGCTTCCATCAGGCGCCAATACAGAACTATTCCCTACACTAACCCCATTTTTCTTCCAACTAGAATGCTTAAAATCATTTATAGAATTTTGGTTTAATAGATTCTGCACTCTTTCATAGGTAGATAATTTTAACGCTTTACTATCATTTGAATATTCAAAGCCAGCTGAATTCTCATTTACCACATAAGTATAAGCCGTAACCGCTGTATAAGAATACTGTTTACCAGGTTCTACTGTATCGTCTACAAATTGGACGGAAGACTGATTATCATTTATATTAACAGACCCAATACTTTTTCCATCGCGCTCAATGTGGTATCGAACTAAAGTCAAATCATTGTAATTTGGACTATCAATATTAAGTGTAACAGAACCAGTATCCTTTTTAACTAGTGATACAGTTGGTGTTGTCAAGTCTTGCCTCACTTCCACTTTAATAGACGATATCTTATCGTTCAGGTTTTCATCCTTAAAGCTGTTATCATCTACATTAAACGAATAAGATGCTCCTTTAAAGTCCTCCTCTTCATATACGGTAACTCGGTATCCTTCATAAGACCCACTATTAATAACGAGTGAAGAAAGACGGTTGTCTGCCGTTACATCTCCTAAAGAAATATTAGCAAGCGAAGGGTATTCACCTGGTTCTAATTCGATATACTCTCCTTGATAGTCAGTAAATCGATATAAAAATACCCCATTATCTGTTCTAGAGCTGGATGTCAACCATACATTATCTATAAAATAAATTCCTGCTGTAATCGATGTGACATCTGTTGAAAGGTTTTCGTTAACCCCCTCTGACTTCACTTCATATTTATAAGTGTGCTCTTGCACCACGTCGAAATCATCGAAGGATGTTTGGTCAGATGCCACTCGACCAATCTCCTCCCCATCCCTATAAATCACATAGCCATTAATACCAAATTGGTGAGATTGTAAGGCAAGGGGTACATCGTCCCAACGTAATTGAATGCCGAAACCAGACGTTTCATCTCCTAATAATCGACTCGTTACATTTTTTGGAGCTGGAGGTGGCGGCATAGTGTAATGCTTCCACGGTGTCTCATATAGAACTTTATTGTCCCCATTTTTTATTATTAGTTTCACACGATAGTCGGTATCCCAATCTGACTCATTCTCCCAATCTACTTGCCCTGTAACGTCATAATTCGTATATTTCCACGTTCCATCAGGATATAGTTTTTCACGCTTGAGAGTTAAGGTATCTGCTGATCCTAAATGTTGAATGAACTCCCAATCTATCTGCATTCTATTGCTATCATTTGTTATGTTCTTTATTTCTACCGGATAAACTGGTGGCGTATCCTTTCCAACTAAAGACCACATATTAACAGAACCATGAGGAATAAGCTCTTCCGTTATTTCGAATATATCCCCAGTCCATTTATACGTAGACAAATAATACTTATTTAAAGAACTTGCTGCAAGAAAGGCCTCAACAGAGGAAGGACCATAGGGGTCTTCGTCATGTAAATATACATTTGGTGCAAACTGCATGGCATAATACATTGCTAAATCGTTATTTTCTATAACTAAATCGGTTAATTGACTACTGCTTGAAGCACCTGTTTCATCTCGAAACCATCCCTTCCCTAATCCAAACTTAGGGCTTTCAGTACCAATAATTGCTCCTGGGTCAAATGGTATCGTAATCTCAGATCCAGTGGCCCCCCAATACCCATTAAAGTCCATCCATGGAGCTTCTGAAGTATCAGACTTAGAAAGAAGGACAATTTTATTCTTTATATCCCATAAAGGGCCTTTATTTGTATGATCATCTGGTAATAGAAAATCAATTCCTTCAAAATATCTTGAATGGGTTCCAACAGTAGGATAATTAGCATGTGAATACTTAGCAGAATAGAGGTTAAATCTACCGTTCGTAAAGGAGAATTCACTTGGGTTTAACCATCCTGTTTCACTTTCATGAGCACTAGGACGAATTTGAATAATTTCTTCCGTTTCTTTGTCAATAATAACTTTAACTCCTTCCCAATCTCCTTCATGATAACCTGCTGATCCACCTAGAGGGCCGTTTACAGGATAGAAGAAACGATAATTAATCCCTATTTTTCCATCATACTCCAACACTTGGGTGTATGCGGGTGCAGAACCAATATTTCCATTTTTTATCCCTTCATCTTCAATCTTTAAAAAGATTCTTTCCGAACCCTCCACAATTTCCGCTGAAACAGCTGTAGGCTTTAGATATGAAAAAAGAAAAATTGCCGTAATAATAAGTGATAATACTAATCTATGCTTATTTTTTCGTTTATTTAGCATAAGTCTCTCTCCCTATTATATGTAATTTTTTACAATGTGAATGGATACACATATCCAAAATGTCATGTTTTAAATCGTTTTCTCTTATGAAAGTAAATAACAATTGTGGTGGAGGACAAAACTACTTTTCTTGGATGGTATAACTCTCTGATGTGGATGTATGTGGACAGTCTTACATGTTTTTCTCATTAAAATATTAACTTATCTTAATGGTTTTTAAAAAGATTTTTTAATAATAAGGGTTTGTAGTATATGGTAGCTATCAATATTCTTTATTCATTCATATAAAATCACGTCCATTCGCATTATCTCTAACGTTAGTAAGTAGTAACTATCTCAATTAAAACTATAGAGGAGTTATTATTAAATTACAACAAAAAAATCTGATTTTTTCGTTTTTAATAATTTTCATACATAATCTTTCTAACTATTACCTGAACGTATTATATTTCTTTCTGCTATTACATAGTGTGATTATCATCACGCTTTCTCTCTATAATATTGCTCTATTCGAATGATAAAAGACAGTGAAAAAACTGTAGCTAATTTGTTTATTGCATAGTAGACAGAAACTACGACACTACTATGGTCAAACATACAATTTCCCTATGAAGTACAAGCAAAGTAACCCATCTTTCATATGATGTAGTAAATCTGAGTTTAAGGAAGGAGTTTGAAAAATGACACTACGTATTGTTCCAACAGAATTTACGACTGTGCAAAATGCGATTGATGTATCAAGTGCTGGTGATAGCATTAAGATACTTGCTGGAATATTTGATGGTTTTGAAGTGACTGTTGGTAAAGACAATTTAAAGATATTCGGTTGTGGCATTGGAAAAACAGTAATTGCGGGTACTCCTGGTTTAGGGAATAATGGAATAGTTCTTAATGCAAACCAAACGACATTAAATGGGTTTACTGTTCAAGGATTCAGTGAAGATGGAATTGAAGTTAACTCCAACAATAATGTGTTAAAACAAATTAAATCTACATTAAATGGAAATGATGGTATTGAGATTAATGGTGACAATAACGTAGTAATTGATAATATTACTACATTTAATAGAGGAAGTGGATTAAATATTCCATCAGGACAACATAATTGCATTTTAAAGAATGAAAGTCAGGAAAATTTTTCAAATGGCTATTTACTAGGTCAGTCTGGTGCAAATAACAACGCAATAATAAATAACCTCGCTAAAGAGAATAGTATTAGTGGCTTTGCAATAGATATATCTAATTCTGATACCCTTTTAAGAAATATATCCCTTAAAAATGACTTTGCTGGAATAGCAGTAGCTCTATCTAATGATGTTCAAGTCATTCAAAATAACATATGTGATAATCTGGAAGATGGGATTCGGATGTCACTCTCTTCGCGGTTAGTAATAGATTCAAATATTATACGGAAAAATAATGAAGATGGAATAAGTATTTTCAACACTGTAACCAATAGTACGATTCGATTCAACAAAGTGAAAGGAAACTCCCAGTTTGATATTGCTGCACAAGGAGGAATTGGAACAAACATTTATGATGGAAACAAATGTGAAAATAGTTCTCCTCCTGGATTGTGTACGTAACTGCTCTTGCTCCCTACCTAGGGAGTATGTATACATAGCTTTTGTGTCACAGTACGGAGAAACGGTTCATTAAATCTGTTTATCTTCATTTTCCAACTAACAGGACTTTTACTTATGAACATAATTGAAGTTATCTCGAATTCAAGTTTTAAGGTAAAAAGCGTGATTGTGAAATACAAAATAAGGGACGATACATAGTTATCATGTAAATATGTATCGTCCCTTATTTTTTGGGGCTTTTTACGCTTTAGGTCTTGATAACTTTTTAGACTGGTTCTTTTTAAACTCTTTTTATCTTATACCAAAGCTTAGAGTAGAAAAGGCATTGACTTTTCTGTTAACCCTTCGTAACGATTCGCCTTGATTTGCATGAATGGGTGCTTCACTTTTCACTTCGTTTTCCAATATCTAATGGTTTTAATCCAGCCTCAATCTCTTCACGTTGAGCTTCAAAAAATGGTGGCAAAGCCAATCTTTCACCAAGTGTTTCAAAGCTTTCATCCGCTTCAAATCCTGGTCCATCCGTGGCAAGCTCAAATAAAATTCCATTTGGCTCACGGAAATATAATGAACGGAAATAATAGCGTTCTACAGATCCAGAATTCGGTAAACGATTCTCATTAATCCAATCAACCCATTTTTTCAGTTCGTTTCCATCTTCTACACGAAACGCTACATGATGGACACTACCTCTTCCTGGTTTTTCTGCTGGTAGATCATCTCGTTCTTCTAAATGAATTTCTCCACCAGTTCCCCCTTCTCCCGTTTCAAAAACTTGTACATCAGGCTGTCCTTCAATGGTTGAAGGAAAGGTTCTCGTTTCTTCAAATCCTAAAACACTTGTTAAAATTTTTGCAGTCGATTCACCACGTGGTACAGTCAGAGTAACGGGGCCTAATCCAACAATCCCATGCTCAACAGGGACCGGACTATTATCCCAAGGCTTCCCTCCTTTGACCCCCTTATTATTTTCATCTGATAGTAGGGCTAATCTTTGGCCTTCAAAATCACGGAAACGTAATGTCGCTCTCCCTGTATGATAAGAAATCCCTTCATGAGTCACACCGAATTCTTCTAATCGTTTTTCCCAATACTGTAAAGACTCATCATTTTTTACTCGTAATGTCGTTAAAGAAATACTATTATTTCCTTCATACGTAGTTCCAGCATTAGGAATTTCGAAAAATGTAAGTTCTGTCCCAGGATTTCCTCTTTCATCAGCATAAAACAGGTGGTACATGGAAGTGTTGTCCTGGTTAATTGTTTTTTTGACTAGTCGAAGCCCAAGTGTTTGGGTATAAAATTCATAGTTTTTCTTTGCGTTTGCTGTAATGGCAGAAACATGATGCTGCCCTTTTAATGATTTTAGGTTCATTATGTTTCACTCCTTCATCATGCTTTCATATTTATTAACTTAATGTAAGTGTAACTTGTTTTTATTTTTAATTCAAGATATTTTAATTCAAAGTATGCATTCGGACTATTACATCTATGGTACGTAGCTTTACTATAAAACATGTGAGTAAGGCAAGAGAAAGACTCTTGTCTCCTCCTTTTATATAATAATTGAATATGTTGGACATTTAGAATGGAGACCTTCACGACCTATTCGTACCCTATATAGGGCCTGTATAGGAATAATGAAGAGGATGAGGGAAGGGCTTTCAACTCTTCTTTTTTTCTCTATTGTACAGAAACGGAATATATAAACTGTTATTTTCGAGGATGTTTAATGAAATAAAGCTTTCTCATGCTAATTAATAATACACCTTTTACTTATCCACCAAAATCGTGAAGCAGCTAAACTCATTGATAATTTCTGCACCCACTTGTGTTCTTCGTTTTCTTATTAGTAGCTGCTTCATCCATTAAATGCTATCTGTTTTTAGAGTGAGCAAACCATTAACAAAAAATGATTAATCTCTATGATATAAATCTCGAGTATAAACTTTATGCTCAACGTCTGCTAAATCTGACCCCATTCGGTTAGTTACAATAATTTCTGAGATTTCTTTAAACTCATTTAAATCACGAATGACTCTTGAACGAAAGAAGGTGTCTTCTTCAAGTACTGGTTCGTATACGATGACTTCAATCCCCTTTGCTTTAATTCTTTTCATAATCCCTTGAATAGAAGATGCTCTAAAATTATCTGAGTCTTTTTTCATTGTCAGCCGATAAATCCCTACCACTTTAGGATTCTTTTCAATAATTTTAGAAGCAATATAGTCTTTTCTTGTCGTATTGGCATCAATAATTGCTTGGATGATGTTACTAGGAACATCTTCATAGTTTGCCCTCAGTTGCTTTGTATCTTTTGGCAGACAATATCCCCCATAGCCAAACGATGGATTATTATAATGATTTCCAATCCTTGGATCTAGTCCTACTCCTTCAATAATTTGCTTTGTATTTAGTCCTTTCACTTCTGCATACGTATCAAGCTCATTAAAATATGCTACCCTAAGGGCTAAGTATGTATTGGAAAATAACTTAATGGCCTCTGCTTCTGTTGAATCTGTATAAAGAACTGGGACATCTTCTTTTCTAGCACCTTCAACCAACAAAGCAGCAAATATTTCTGCTCGTTCTGATTGCTCTCCGACAATAACCCTTGATGGATATAAATTATCATATAGAGCTCTTCCTTCACGTAAAAACTCTGGCGAAAAGATAATTTGATCGGTATTATATTTTTCCTTCATCTCTTTCGTATAGCCTACAGGAACTGTTGATTTGATGACGATCACTGCATTTGGGTTCACTTCAAGAACCTCTTCGATAACCATTTCGACAGATTTTGTATCGAAGTAATTCTTTTCCGGATTGTAGTCAGTCGGAGTGGCAATTATAACAAACTCTGCTTCCTTATATGCTTGAAATGGATCTGACGTAGCAGAAAGGCACAACGTTTTATTTGTTAAAAATTCTTCCATTTCTTTATCAGCGATAGGAGCTTGTTTATTATTGATCATATCTACTTTCTCTTTAATGATATCTACTGCGATGACTTCATTATGTTGAGCTAATAATACGGCATTGGATAACCCAACATAACCGGTACCTGCTACCGCTATCCTCATTATTGAACACTTCCCTTATACATTAATCATAGATAACTCAGTTAACTATAAACTATTTAATGAATATAGCAAGCTATACGAAAACACAACCATTGTTTTTTTCTCTAACCCTATTTTAATCAATACGTGTTACGAAATACTTGCAAATACCATATGTGGGAAATTAGTTATGTAAACATGTACACCCTTCTAATTAATTATTTTTTAGAAATCTAAAGAAAAAATTTAGTTTGCGGTGTCGCGATTAGAAGCAGAACTAATAGATCACACAAAAAAAGGGGATTTTAACAGCTGCACTTAGTTCTTATGGCTATGACTTTTTCTTTTCTAGTTGAAAGTCGAGTCGTATTCACGAACGGTTTAATGAATCTAGTTGACCTTTAAAGCATTTAGGTCAACTAAATGTTTCACTGTCCATCAATTTTTCATTGTATAATACCTATCTTTTAAGTAGTCTACCAAATACTCCTCAAAAGTTTCACTGACTTCGTCAGATTTTAATGCAAATTCTACCGTCGCTTGCAAGAAGCCTAACTTACTACCAACATCATAAAGTTTACCATTATAAATATAGCTGTACATTTCTTGTACGTCTGCTAATTCTTGTAATGCATCTGTTAATTGAATTTCTCCCCCTACACCTGGCTTCACACTTTCTAAAATATCAAAAATTTGTGGTGTTAAAATATACCTACCCATGATTGCTAAATTTGAAGGGGGGTTTACTTTCGGTTTTTCAACCAACTGTTGAATTAAATGTAGTTGATCGTTGATTTTTTCACCATCTATAACCCCATAATTGCTTACCTTTTTCCAATCAACAGGTTCAACAGCAATAACCGAACGATTTTTTTCATTATAAACGTCTAACATTTGTTTAAGGACAGGGACTTCACTATCGATTACTATATCTCCTAAAAGAACTGCGAATGGGTCATTCCCAATGAATTTCCTTGCACACCATATTGCATGTCCTAGTCCTAACGCTTCTTTTTGTCTAACATAATGAATATCTACAAGGTTTGTTATACTTTGCACAACCTCTAGTAGCTCACTTTTATTCTTTTCTTCTAAATTAACTTCCAGCTCATAATTCTTATCAAAATGATCCTCAATGGCTCTTTTGCTTCTGCCTGTTACGATAATAACATCTTCAATTCCAGACTTAACTGCTTCCTCAATGATATACTGTATAGTCGGTTTATCTACAATCGGGAGCATTTCTTTCGGCATTGCCTTTGTAGCAGGTAAAAACCTTGTTCCTAGTCCTGCAGCCGGTATGATTGCTTTTTTTACTTGATTCATCTACCTGTCTCCTCCCTGATTATCCAATATGATGATAGAGATCCTATCGTACTATTTTACAACTATCGCTACGTCAAATATTGTAGTATTTTGGCAGAAATATTATAGTTTTTTTTAGAGAAATTTGTCATAATTTCATATATAGACGTTCGTAATAGTAAAAAAGCCTGGTTGTACCTCTATCGTGCAGGGAATTTAATTGATTTATACCTATGTAAATCAAGAGATAGACAAGCAGCCATGCACTTTTTTTGAAAGTCTTGACTGCTTATCATGTTGGTGAACCTTGTGTGATCAAGGGAAATCAAAATCAGGCTTATCCTTCAGCGATTCAAGAGCGAAAAGACGAGGGAAGGATACCTGAAGGCATTCCTATAAGACTAATAAAGTATCTCCGTGGAACAAAATCATCGTTTTATCAAAAAACGAGTACGCTCCATGTTGGGGTTCAAGTTATTTGAAACAGCGCCTCTACAGTAAGTGGCGTGAAGCATATGTTGAAGAAGGGACTGCTTTGCTCAAAGTCCAAAAGGAAATAGGATTCTTCTCTACCTTGTTTGGAATAGCAGCATAAAAAGACAATGAACCTAAAATAGTGTCTCTCTCTCGATTGAATGGTCTTAATCACCAAGACCTGAGGATTACAGCTTTTGCTTGTGCAGGTTAATGTACCTTCTACCTGAATGAAGGAGAGTTTTTCCTTGGTCTCTATCGACTAAATAGCAAACTTTTCGATCAGTTTCTTTGAAAATAAAACTAGCAACCACTTTATAGGCTTCTGCTTTTGTCAAAATAGGGGCATAACTGCTAATAGCTCTAATTCTAATTTGCCTTTTAGTAAAAGAAACTTTTATTGAGGGACTTTCCCTATTGGAATGCCTTACCCAAATAATCGTTTCTTGATTGGTTAAGGGAAGCTTGAGTAATGAGGGGAAAGGTTTAGGAAGTTCTTGGTCGGGCCCTTGTAGATTATTTTCACAACATTGTAAAGCAAGAGATAAGGTTGACGTAGAGATAACACTAATTGATTGATCTGGGTTAATCGTACCATAAACATATATCCTTAGATTGAATGGATCGTACGTTTTTTTCCATGTTATTAACTCCTGAATTGATAGGACGTAATCGCTCATATAACCCTCCTTAAAAATTCTCCTGTACATCATACCATTTACTTCTTTGAAGGTAAGTGAAATATTAAATATTTAATATCGTGCTTAAGTTCTAATTTTTAATTAATTCAATAAATCCCTATTACATCTGTTGAAGAAACATTATAATGTTACTAAATCAAATTTACATGTAGAAAATCACTTTAAATTAGGAATAATTCTACATTTTTCAATGGATATCGATAGGTTTATTGAGTCAAATCATGTAAAATAGTACCATATTTATAATGGAGGGTTACAAACATGGAATTAAAAATCAACCTGTGGAGAGGGATTCGTAAACCTTCAAGTTACTTCTATCAACTACGTGAGTCTGAAAGTACAAGAGGACTACTTTTCTATACCGTCTTACTAATTTATCTTTCATCGGTTATTTATGGAGTAAATGCCGCATTTGGAATTGGCACGGACATTCTTTCTGACAAGCTTATCTCAACAACACTTTATCAATACGCAGCCTTACATTCCTATTTTATAATTGGAAGTTTATTAGCTGGACTACTATTTGCTCTTTCTTTTCTACTGTTACCTTCTCTATTTTTTTGGAGTGTAACGGAAGAAAGTTATAAAAAAATAGTACACATTCAATTAATTGCTCTTATCCCGCTGCTTCTTGAGAATATTACTTTTTTACCACTTATGTCCTTTATGGGACTGGAATGGATGTATTCTCCTTTGTCATTAGGTATCATAGCGCAAGAAGCTTTCCAACAAGATGTACTTGTTTCGTTTGCTGGGGGAATATCATTATTTAAAGTCTGGTCTATCTATCTACAATTTCGCGGTTTGAGCTGGCTCTCAGATCGAAAACCAGCTTTACTTCTGTTCTACCTTATACTTATTCAATTATTGTTCATAGGAATTTCTGTTTTTCTTGAATACATAGACTTTTCTCTTATCCTGTAAAGGTGGTGGCAACAATGAAAAAAAAACAAACAATGGTAGCACTAATTGGATTATTAATAACGTTGAATTTCTACCTTTTATTCCATAAAAACAATGATATTCCCCGATTAACACTACTATCAGAATGGGAAAAAGTAGCAGTAGGGTCTATTGAAAAAACACTCCAGAAAGACGGTGTGGTTGTTCCTACTTCCGAACAGCACGTTATCTTTCAACAAGAGTACGGCACGCCCTCCACTTTCTTAGTAACTGAAGGAGATCAAGTGGAAATAGGCACGCCTTTATTTGAATATAACGCCAATAATATTGAGGCTCGATTAAAAGAATTAGATCGTTTAAAAAGTATTGTTGAAAAAGAAGTGGCTACAGTGAAAAGCCATATAGCTGAACTAGAAAGCTTACAACGTACTCTTCCATCGTTTGGATCAGCTGAACCAGATGAAAACCAAGAAGAAAAAGCCAGTACTTTAGAAATAGACTACAATTTAAAGGCTGAAATTGCTGCTAATGAACACCTTCTTGAACAGCTTGAAGCCAAAAAGGACGCATACAATGACGAAAAATCTGATTTATCAAGAAACCAGTCAAATTTAACAGTCAAAAGTGACGTTAGTGGTGTCATTAAAGAGATCTCCTATTCATTGGAAAATCCAATTATGACGATTGTATCTAAGGAAATAATGGTTACTGGCACATTAACAGAGGAACAAACGTTAGAGGTACGTTCACCTATGAAGGCTACTATTACTTCACTTCCCCTCAACCATTCCTTTAAAGGGGTTGTTGATAAGGTAGCTTCTCTTCCAAAAGATGATCCACTACTCGAGCAAGATAGTCTTTATCAATTTAATGTGGAGATAAAGGAGGAAGAGCCTTTTGATGCTGATGAAGATGATGAGGCTTTTGATACTGATGAGGAAGAAGAGCCTTTTGATAATACAGATGAAGAAAATGAAACTTCTAATGCTGATGAGGAAGAAGAACCTTTTGATACTGATGAAGAAGGTGAGTCTTCTAATGCTGATGAGGAAGATGAACCTTTTGATACAGATGAAGAAGATGAGTCTTCTAATGCTGATGAGGAAGATGAATCTTTTGATGATGCGGCAGAAGCTGATGAAGCAGAAAACAGAGAGAACAGTAATGACAATAAAGCGGAGGAAAAGAAAGTCTTGCTCCCTGGATACCATGTAAAAGTAGATATTACAACAGATGAAGCCATTGATGTAAATGTACTACCAACACAAAGCATTGGCCGCGCCAAGCTCCAACACTTTGTCTGGAGTATTAGTCCGAACGGTGAAGCAATAAAACTCCCTATCAAAAAAGGGTTAGAAGTAGATGGAAAAGTGGAAATAATGGAAGGCGTCACAAAAGGGGATATTTATATCGCTAACAAAACAATAGTTCGTGAAGAAGGCTCTACCATTATTAAACCTATTTATTTAGACCACCTTCGTAAAAAAGAATTAAAAGATCTTTCTACCTATAATATTTTTAAAGCCATTGTATATGGCCTTGTAGAAAGATAGAAAAAACGAGCATGACGATGTCTGCTCGTTTTTATCCTTTCTATATGCTTTTACCTTGGATGATTAGTCAATATTCTAGCTATTATGATGAACATACTTGTATAGTTGTAAGTTATTAACGATTAAGTGTTTTTCAGCATCAAAGCGGTATTTTTACCCATTTTCGGTTATAATGAAGGAATATGAATTTCCTAATTTCAAACCGAAATGGAGGCGTCTTTTTGTGTCTTCAAAGCTTGATGAATTACTTGATAAAATCATTGCTACGGGTGAAGAAATCAAAAATGAATTTTCACCAGATGACATTAAACATAAAAAAATAGTTCAAAAAGGGTTACTTTTACACCGCCAAAACTTAATTAGTAATATAAAATCCGTCAATCATACGATATCAGCTCAAGTGCAAGATGTGACATCAGCTTTCGTAAAGCTCGATTTAGATTTTCCTTTGTTAAGTCGATGTTCTTGTCCTGAAGCAAGCTGGTGTCGCCATCGAATGGCTGTTTTTTTTACTGTATTTCAGCGTGCTGGCTCTGTTTCTCAATGGGTAAAGGAGTGGAAAGGAGAAATAGCTGATAGTAAAGTTCCTTTAAAAGCAAGCGATCTGACATCTCTTCACCCATCCTTAAAGAAAGCAAGCGACCTGTTACAAAAGAAAGATTTAATACATCAAACTCCCGATGAATGGTACGAATATTTTCTATCGGTGCTTGCAGAAGTTGACAAGGAAGGGTGGATGAGAAATTTATTGATGCTCGATATGAATCTCCAAGCATTGTATCGAAAAATGATGAAGGACGCACCGATTGAACGTGAATGGAAGCCTTTGTATCAACTTTACATTTGTGTGTTTTTATATGAAACATTATATGAATGGCTAGATGAAGCGGAGCAGCATTCATCTTCTATTTTTTCGTTTATTTTAGATGAATTATATGACGCAGTTTATCAAATGTCCGTAACGGCAATGCCGTTTGCCTTTGACCCTTTCATTCAATTTTTGAAAGAAAGATCGATACAGTGGACGTCAAAAGAGGGGCAGTTCATTGAAGGTATGGATTTATACCGTATACTATGGTTCTTTCTTTTTACAAAAAAGAAGTGGCGTGACGAAGAGAAAAAACGTTTACAATCCTTTTCCAAGCTCTCTGAGGCAGAGTTCATTGGCCTCTTACACATGCTACTGCTTCTTGAAGAGACAGAAGAATTTATTACGCTCTCACGACAAAAAACAACGACGCTTTTTCGTTATTGTGAACACTGGCTATATTACTTTTTCCAACATGATCATCCGGAAAAAGCCGTTTTAGTTCTATCAAGTTGCTTGCCTTATCTTCCTTCTTATTTAAAAGAAATAAAAGGTGATTATGAACGATCAGAATTTAGCCGTTGGTTTCTACAGCTTATCGATCCAAAGTACATGAAAGATCATAAGCCAAGAATGTACAAACAGCTTCTACTCGCATTAATACCATATAGCTATTACCCTTTAAGTCGATTCTTATTTGATCAACAAGATTATCGGGAATGGGTAGAACTGCAGCAATGGCTGGGGTATGAAATTGGGGAAATCGAATACCTCGGCTTAAAGGACCTTGTAAAAACACACCCAGAGTTTGGCCTCCCGCTTTATCATGATGCGGTCGAATCCTATATAAGAAACCGAAACCGAGATAGCTATAAACAAGCTGTGAAGATATTAAAGAAATTAAGATCACTATACAAAAAACAAAAAAAAATCGAAGACTGGGACCGATACTTAGAGTATATTTTAGATGATACAAAACGTCTAAGAGCTTTCCATGAAGAATGTAGAAAGGGTAAATTAATTAATGCTAAAAACGAGTAGTTACCATTTAAATATTTGTCTATTAGAAAATGGAGCGTATTTTCTTTCGATAAAGGATATTAATGGCAAGGTGGTTCCTCCAACCGAATGGAGAAAGCAATTTTTCATTTGGCATGAAGAGAGCTTTTACGGGACCATTTTCAAGCCACAATCCTATCAGGGAGAAGAAGGGCTGTTAATTCCAAGCTACCACTTACTCACACATTTTGGAAAAGAAGGATTTAGTCGAATGATTCAGTGGGAGTGGGGAGATTTAGCAAACCTACTATTATCGGTCTCCTCTAGTATGCTTGATTCGATTACACAAGGAAACTTTCTACCAACTATATCAGAGAATGGAATCCATTGGGAAGTTCCAAATGACGTGTGGAATGAATTCGACAAAACTTTTTGGGCCCAGCCAGCAACAGAGCAGCTGTCACTAAATGAGCTTGTATCACAATGGTTCACAGATAGTGTCAGTCAATATATTCATCATTCCCCTCATTTAAAAGGGGTTGCCCAAAAATTAACCCTTTTAGAAAGCAGTTCGCTTACCAATAAAGAGATTGCCGCCTTTTTTGATGACGAACGCTGGAGTGAATGGATTGGAATAAAGGAAAAAGAACAGCCTTTTTCCATTGGCCTGCGCTTAACAGAACCTGAAGATGAGTCAGAACCTTGGCAGTTAAAGTTGGTCATAAAGGATCCATCATCAGAAACCCTTTATGATGTAGACGAAGGTAAAGCCCTACCTCGTGGATGGAAAAAGCACCTTCCAGCTATAAAAAAAGAGCAGCAACGTTGGATCAGCGCCTTCCCAGAACTTGCTCATTCAGGGGAATTAAAAACACTATTGAATGAAAATGAAGCGTGGGAATTTTTAACCATCCAAAGTGAAAAGCTGTACGCACTTGGAATTGATATCTTCCTTCCATCATGGTGGATCGCGATGAAGGAAGCCAATATGGTCGTCAAAGCAAAGGTGAAGAATAATGATAGAGCCTACCGCCCTTCCTTTGTTGGATTAAATGCAGTTCTTGATTTTGACTGGCGTTTATCAATGAATGGAACAGAGATTTCTGAACAAGATTTTCATGACCTGGTAAAAGAACAACGACGCCTCATTCAAATTAATGGGCAATGGATGAGTCTCGACCCTACCATGATTAGAAAGATACAATTACTAATGGAAAAAGCTAAAAAGGATGGCTTACGCATTCAAGATTTATTAGAGCAAGAACTTAGTGCTAGTGAGAAGGAAGAAGAAGAAGAGTATGACCCTCGCCTTTTTGCCTCTATTCAAATTGAGCTGAGTCGTTCATTAAAAAAGATGATGACACAACTAAAAAACGTAGCTGAAATTCCAATAAGGACAGCACCAACTACGTTAAAAGGGACACTACGTCCCTATCAGCAACAAGGCATGAGCTGGCTTCTATTCTTGCGGAAATTTGGCTTTGGGGCTATTCTTGCAGATGATATGGGCTTAGGTAAAACAATTCAACTTATTTCTTATCTTTTAACAGTTAAAAAAACAGATAAAGTTTCATTTCCTGCCCTAATCATTGCTCCAACATCTGTCCTAGGTAACTGGCAAAAAGAACTAGAGAAATTCGCTCCCTCATTAAATGTAGCGCTCCACTATGGTCCAAATCGAGCAAAGGCTGATTCGTTTTTA
Organism: Bacillus spongiae; assembly: GCF_037120725.1. NCBI lineage: Bacteria > Bacillati > Bacillota > Bacilli > Caryophanales > Bacillaceae > Bacillus > Bacillus spongiae. Next base: position 27,230 of record NZ_JBBAXC010000020.1, on the reverse strand, counting down.
GCGAGCTTAAAAAATGTTGATGTGCTTATTACATCTTACGGACTCAGCCATCTAGATGAAGCAGATATTTCATCTGTTGAATGGAGTACTATTGCACTAGATGAAGCACAAAACATAAAAAACTCGTCGACAAAGCAATCCCGATCGATACGTAAGCTAAAAGGGCAACATCATATTGCTTTAACTGGGACACCTATGGAAAATCGGCTTTCTGAGCTATGGTCTATTTTCGATTTTACTAACAAAGGTTTCTTCGGAACATTTACCCAATTTCAAAAACAGTATATTTTACCGATTGAAAAAGACGACTCTCGAGAGAAAATTAACGAGTTACAACGTAAAATCAAGCCATTTCTGCTTCGCCGCACGAAAAAAGATCCTGACGTTGAGCTTAACTTACCTGATAAACTTGAACAAAAAGAGTACTGCCCACTAACTTCTGAGCAAGCATCTTTATATGAGCAACTTATACAAGACACGTTTGATCAATTGAGCAAACTTAAGGGATTTGAACGAAAAGGGCTTATTCTACAAATGATTAACCGCCTAAAACAACTTTGTAACCATCCGGCATTGTACTTAAAAGAACCACAACCTAATAATGTATTGCAACGCTCTTATAAGATTGCAAAGCTCATGAATGTATTGGAAAACGTCATAGATTCAGGAGAAGCTTGTCTTATTTTCACCCAATATATTTCCATGGGAGAAATGATTCAACAGCTAATTAAGGAACAATTTACTATTCATGCACCATTTTTAAATGGCTCGATGTCAAAGCAAAATCGAGATAAACTTGTTGAGGAGTTTCAAAATGGTGAACATCCTGTCTTTTTACTCTCCCTAAAGGCCGGGGGAACAGGGTTGAATTTAACAGCTGCGAATCATGTCATTCACTACGATCGTTGGTGGAACCCAGCAGTAGAAAACCAAGCAACCGACCGTGCCTATCGAATTGGTCAAAAGCGATTCGTTCACGTACACAAGCTTATAACATCTGGTACACTCGAAGAAAAAATTGACATGATGCTAGAGAAAAAACAAGCTTTAAATGATGATATCATTCAAAGTGATTCGTGGATCACCGAGCTTTCTGATCAAGAACTTACAGACCTCTTAGCATTACAATAATTGGTCTCGACTTCCCTAAAGGGAAGTCTTTTTAGATTAGAAGGGTTAGCCCTATGATTACTTATGGAACATAGTGAACTCAAAAAAAGTCGGTCTAGTAACCGACTAAAGAGGAAAATGCGGAGAAAACATTGGGTAGGATTCTTTCTCTTTCTATTTTGGAGGATTAATGAGGAAACAAAAAGGTGATTCTTTATTTTTTTACCATCGGAATGATTGGAAATGAAGGAAAGGGTGGTGAAGGTTGATTCTCGAGGTTAGATACTTTAAGTTGCAACTGAATTAGTTCTGAACGTACTAATCCTAGCTTGACGATAAATTCTCCCATTAACTCTTCTAATTTTTCCATCCTGTTTTCTTTTGAAATCATTTGAACCTCCTTATGGAAGAATGGCTTCTACCGGAGAAAAAACGGATTCATCCATTTCTTCTTTAGCTTGTCTATCATTTTTACTCAAAAATTGAATACTTTCACCTAACACTTCTGTGACGTATACTCGTTTTCCTTCACTATTGTCATAGTTCCTCGTTTGAATTTTCCCCACGATGCCGACGATCGAGCCCTTTTGACAATACTTCTCGGTGTTTTCTGCTATTTTATTCCAAAGGGTACATAATACAAAATCAGTATTATATTCACCCAAACGATTTCGATAGTGTCTATTGACCGCTACCGTCACATTGACTACTGATTTCCCATCTTTTGTTTTCTTTAAAATAGGATTTTTCACCAAACGACCAACGAGAGTCACGTGATTTATCATTTCTCCCCTCCTTTCTACCAATATTGTAACAGGAGCTAAAAAAAGAGTAAAATTGTAAATTTAGATAATTCAAACTAATTTCACTACAAAAAACAAAAATTCTTCTAGGGGAATTTTTATTTTTTCTTGAAAATAACTCATTGATTATCTTAATGTAACAAAGTTCATTTATTTTCTTATGGTGTGTTCCAGTTTTTACTATGATATAATTTTTATAAATTGTTGGACAAGGAGGATCAAGATGAAAACATTCAAAATTATTACATTTCAAGTCGTAGATGATGAAGAAATTAAGACGATTGATATTAAAGATGGATTAATTATTAATAAAGAAGATATGAAAGGTACTTGGTTAATTGAAGCGTTTACCTCTCTAAAATATTACGACTACCTCCGAGACATTCAACAACGAAAAAATGATACAGAAATTCGGGTGGTCATTACTCATGCCCAAAACGATCCTGCTTCTTTCTACATACATATAAGAGGGATTAAACAAATTGACGGGAAAATAAGCATATTGATGGAGGGTCATTTAAAAAAAGTGCCGAAAGATTATGCAGAGCTACTTCTTAAGGACCTTGTAGAACAAGGGCTTAATGGAGCGCATTTAATTGACACCTTTCGAAAAAAAATGAGATATAAACCTAAGCTTACTTCAAGTGGAAATGAAGAGTCCTCCAAACAATTTTAAAAAAATTTATTTCCTCCCCTTGTTCTTTATTAAAAACATGTGTTAATTTAATATATAAAAGCGATTATAAAAATATCACGAGGTGTCTCTATTATGATAGGCGAGCGTGTAAAACTACTTCGACAAGAAAAGAAAATGTCCATGACCGAATTGGCAGACAAAGCAGGCGTTGCAAAATCATATTTAAGTGCAATTGAACGCAATCTGCAAAAGAACCCATCTGTTCAATTTCTCGAGAAGATATCTTCTGCATTAAATGTATCCATTGATTCTCTATTATTTGATTCAAAACAACCAAATGCATTAGATCCCGATTGGGTAGATATCGCTCAAGAAGCGATGACTTCTGGTATTACAAAAGAACAATTTAAAGAGTTTATCGAATTTAATAAATGGCGCAAAGAACAAAAATAAAGTCTTGCAGTTATGCAAGACTTTTTGATATTACCGGTTCTATATTCTTATTTTGTGATATCTTATGCGTTTTAAGAAAATCTCTAATTTCTGTTTTCGTAATTCCCTTCTCCAATGCTTCCTGTACTAATTGCAACCATTCAAGGTCTAGTTCTGCTTTAACCACTTTCCATACCTCCTAAAATACTTATGTATTTCAGGCAACCCAGCCATCTTAACTAATCATAATGACAGTCGTAGATCTGAGGCTTTGCGTCCCCATCTTTCAATGGGTTTGCCCTTGAACTGATACGTACGATTAATATGTACCTATTATACATATTAATCTAATGTTTTTTTGTAACTTTTTGTCTTTAATACTAAATTTTTTTTGACTTTTATCGTCAAATTATGCTATTTATTGACACGCTTCCATCCAAATTATTACCAATGCTATTATTGAGTTTTATTTATTTGTTTTCTGTAAGCTTCTAACTTTTTTTGAATAGGTATGTAACTAATTGATTTGAACGAGGAAGAATTTGCATCCAAAAACGAAGCATCCGTTAGGTCCTGACCACATATTGGACACATCCAATCTCCAAGTTCTGAAGCACTAAATGAAGGTCTTTTACAACGTGAGCATAATTTTTTATACATAATCCTGCTTCCACCTCATTTTATTGTCTAGTTTCATCTCTACAAATTTTCTTTTGCATAATCTGTCGCACTTTAGATGGTCATTTGCTAAGTACGGCACGTTCACCAATAAGAACTTTGTTTCATTATAACGAATTGACGGAAATTCTGAAAGGTTTTTTTCATTATAATGAACAATTTTTCAATTATTACTGCAATTTCATCCTTTTATCCTCTTTCAAAAATGATTAACGTTCTATATAATGAACATATTAGACAATAAAAGGGGAAAAGAGATGGTAGGAAAAAAAATAAGGGAAATGAGAAAAATAAAAGGATTTTCAATTAATGAACTGGCCCAAAAATCACAGGTTTCTAAGTCTTATATTAGTTCCATCGAGAGAGGAATCCAGCGCAATCCGTCCTTTAACGTTCTAAATCGCATAAGTGAAGCACTTGATTTGCCACTGGGGGATTTTATTGTGATGGAACAACAGACATCTATTCAGGAAGAAAAAGTAGACCAAACTTGGTTATCTTTACTAAATGATGCTGTTGAAAATGGTCTAACTAAAGAAGAATTTATTAAGTTTACCGACCTTATGTACAGCCAGAAGCATGACCGTATTAAAAAGGATTCAGCCATTAGGCATTTTCCAGTAAAATAAGAAAGCAGGGTTTCCCCTGCTTTTAACTACTCAGTTTCACGTGTTTCTTCAGTTTCTTCTTCCTCTTCTGGACCTACATCCATATTATCTTCGACGTTTGTATCTTCATTTAAATCTTGGTCACCATAGTCTTCTACATCCATGTCTTCTTCTCTTTCTAAGTTATCTTCCTCGATGATTTCCTCATCTTCCGGCGGTGGTTCCTGATCTGTTCCACAGCCCGATATCAGCAGGACTGATAATGCTGAAGTACCTAAAATGGATAACAGCTTTTTGTTCATGATGTACTTACTCCTTCCGTTTTTGCAAATCGTCTTGACCATATGGATGGTCTTTTGTTATCATTCCCCAAAAGAATGAAATACATAAAAAAAAATGTAAAAAGCAAGCTTTTTACATTTTTTATCCGTATTTACGCTTTCTGTTCACCTAATGCAAACATTATATCCGTTTCACATACGAGTTGACCATTCACTGTAGCAATCCCTTTACCTTTTCCAATACTACCGCGTACTCTAACCATCTCAACCTCTAGCTTAAGCTGGTCACCTGGAGTTACTTGACGTTTAAAGCGGCAATTATCAATGCCTGTAAAGAAGGCTAGCCTACCTTTGTTCTCTTCCTTCTTTAGCATTGCAACAGCTCCGACTTGTGCAAGTGCTTCAACAATTAAAACACCTGGCATAACAGGGTAATCAGGAAAATGTCCATTGAAAAATTCTTCATTTGCCGTTACATTCTTTATCCCCGTCGCTTTTATACCTTCCTCTACTTCAATAATTTTATCGACAAGTAAAAATGGGTAACGATGAGGAATTATTTCCTTGATTTGTTGTATATCTAACATCTAAATACCTCCTATGTCACTTCTATTATCATGCGCTCTGGCAATGGTACTTCGGAGAAAATGATAAAAACTCCCCTCTTTCATGAATACATAAAAAAGAGGATCTAATTGGTCTTGTTTCTTTCTCAGTCCTTACTTTCTCCGGTTACAATGTCTCCTATATGGGTCCATGTAGATTTTTGAAAAACATCTTTTGGTTTTCCATCACCAATAAAGCCATACCCTACCATTAACCCTGCTGCTAAGCTACCGGAAATCAGTAATACAAAAAGAATGATGCGCGCCCATATCGGGATGATACGTATACGAATAGTTCTTTTCTCTTTTCCCTTTTGCTTTTTTTGATCTTCTCTAGTAGCTTCATTATGTTGGACTTTTTTTTCGTTCATAGAATAAATCTCCTTTTACCTAATACCATTAACGAGCCCCATCATTTGATCTGCCATTGAAATGGACTTTGTTTGAAATTGGTAAGAACGTTGAGCATTAATTAAATCTGTCATTTCCTTAGATAAATCTACATTTGATTTTTCTAAATACCCTTGTTTTAAGCTGATTTCAACTCGTTCTGTACCAAGTAAATCTGTTAATACCGTATTAATATCCACTTCCAATGTCGTTGGCAAACCTAACAAGTTATCTCCTTTTTGTTCCAAATATTGCGGTTGATGAATTTCTGTAATACCAAGCATAATTCTTTCATTTCCTCTAGGAGTTTCTATTATTAATACCCCGTTTTCTTCCAACGTAAAAGCTTTAGCATCATTTGGGAAGGAAATAATTTCTCCTTCTGCATTTAATAGAGGGTTTCCATTTCCATCGACTAGTAGCATTTCGCCATCCCCTACAGGTGATACATATAAGGCTCCATCACGGGTATAAGAAATTTCAGATGTTGTATTTGATTGGTTTAAGACATTTAAATATTGGTTGGAAGACGTAAAGGCAAAATCCAGTTCACGTTCTGTAGCCTGTATTGAACCTTGAGTAAAGGAAGCTTGAGTATGACCTACCTTAGACCCAACGCCAACTCTAATGTGTTCGGGCGTCAACCGCCCTATTTCTTGTGTGGAAACCCGTTGATTGTTAAATTCCTGTGCTAACAGTTCTGTAAACACTGCACTTCTTTTTTTAAATCCATTTGTATTAACATTTGCAACATTATTGGAAATAACATCCATTTTATGTTGTAGCTGGCTTAACGTGTTGGTCGCAGTAATCATTGTTTGATTCACGAATACTCCCCCTTTAGTTTACTCGTCCTATTTCATTAACCGCTTTGTCCATACTAGTATCATACGCTTGAAGTACCTTTTGATTAGCCTCAAAGGAACGATAGGCTGTTAACATGTCAGTCATCGTTCGGCCTTCATCTACGTTTGCCCCTTCAATATACCCTTGAGATATCGTATAGCCATCCTTAGTAAACGGTAGTTCATTTTCCAGGGTCGAATATAAACCGTCTCCTTCTTTTTTTAGCAGGAGCGGGTTTTCAGTATATGAAATCCGGAGAGAAGCCACCTCTACATTATTTTGGAGGATTGTTCCATCAGATAAAACATCGAAATCATTATTATTTAACGTGATTTTATCTCCATTAGTATCCATCACATAAAGACCACTACTTGTGACAAGATTTCCTTGATGGTCAAGTGTAAAATTGCCATTTCTCGTATAACGGAATTCACCTTCTGGGTGTTGTACAGTAAAGAAAGAAGTTCCATTTCCTTCATGATCAACTACAGCGAAATCAGTATTTTGATCCGTTTGCTGAAGGTCTCCTTGAAGGAAGGAAGGGGCCGCTTCTTGTAAGTAAACACCTGTATTCAATCCAACGTTTAATGGTTTTGAACTAGTCACCATTCCCTCTGTTTTAATTGGAAGCTGTTGATTATCGATTCGTTGTAGTAGCATTTCAGGAAATGCTCTCATAGACGTTTGATCTGCTTTAAAACCTGGTGTATTAGCATTAGATAAGTTATTTGATAATATTTCTGTTTTTCTTTGTTGTGCAATCATACCTGAAGCAACTGTATAAAAACCGCGAAACATTACTTTCACCCCTAATTATTAAGTCCGTATTCATATAATTATTATTATAAAATAAAATAGACTAGTTTAATATTGGAAATTCGACTTTTCCTTACAGAAATCGTTTGGTTTTTAAATAATCAATGTCATTTTACAAAAAAAGACGAGAAAACTCGTCTTTTTGAACTCTAATAAAAGAAAAAATTACTAATACAATTTACTTGCTAACGGTCTGTCGGCGAACAAGCCATTCATTTAGCCTAATTGTTTACTTGGGAAACGATCAATGTTTTCTAGCATTACTCCTGTCCCGATTGCCACACAATCCATTGGGTTCTCTGCAATGAAAACCGGAACTTTCAGTTCCTCTGCAAGTAACTGATCAATTCCATTAAGAAGAGCTCCACCACCCGTTAATATAACACCACGATCTATAATATCTGCAGATAATTCTGGAGGGGTTTTCTCAAGAACATTTTTAGCTGCTTGGACAATTGTTGAAACGGATTCACGTAATGCCGCTTCAATTTCGTCAGAGTTAACCGTTATAGTACGTGGAAGACCTGAGACTAAATCACGCCCACGAATAGAGATTTCTTCGTTGCGCGCTCCAGGGAATACTGTTCCCACTTGAGTTTTAATATCTTCAGATGTTCGTTCACCAATAAGGAGTTTATACTCCTTCTTTATGTAATTTAAAATCTCTGCGTCAAATTTATCTCCCGCAACTTTAATGGATTGAGATGTAACAATTTCGCCATAAGATAAAACAGCTACATCTGTCGTTCCTCCTCCAATATCAACTACCATATGGCCACTCGGTTGAGATATATCCATTCCAGCTCCGATGGCAGCTACCTTTGGCTCTTCCTGGAGGATCACTTTCTTCCCGCCGCTCTTCTGAGCAGCTTCAATAATAGCTTTTTCTTCAACCTTTGTTATTTCAGTCGGGCAGCAAATTAAGATTTTCGGTTTTGAAATCATTCCCTTAACGTTCACTTTGTTAATGAAGTGACGAAGCATCGCTTCTGTAATATCAAAGTCAGCAATGACCCCGTCCTTTAATGGTCTCATTGCTTTTATGTTTCCTGGAGTACGACCAACCATGCGACGTGCTTCTTCTCCAACTGCTAATACTTTTTTCGTGTTGACATCGATTGCTACAACCGATGGTTCATTTAAGACAATCCCTTTTCCTTTTACGTGAATCAAAACATTTGCGGTTCCTAAATCAATGCCAATATCTTTTGCGAACATCTTTATACATAACTCCTTTCAACTTCTCGTAAAATCTATGCATTGCAGAACGTCCACCCAAATGAGCAGACTACTGTTATCATTTATTTAGCCATCTATACATTTTACCATATTTCTGTCGGAAGAGAGGAAGAATTGTCAAAAAAATGTGATGTTTTTGTATCGCTGTAGAAACAGATTTTCTAGTAGAAAAAATTGAGAAGAAGGATTAGCCATGTCATACAAGCCGCGTATAGGTTGTAAGAATAAGAAAGACAAAAAATGAGGAAATACAAAAGAGTAGGAACTTATTTGAGCTATGCAATCTGAAAAAAAGGATACTTAATGATTCCATTAATACGTGAAACAACCTGAACCCATATGTAAATAGGACTCAGGTCGATGAAAATTTGATTCAACCTCAGAGAATTCACTTCTCTCCTTTCTTATTATTTCACAGGGCTTTCCATTTCTTCTTTTTTATACTTTTGCTTTGTCGCTTCACCACCTCGTAGATGTCTTATGGATTTATGATAATCAAGTATTTCTTTCACTTCTATTGCTAATTCTGGATTAATTTCTGGTAAGCGTTCAGTTAAGTCCTTATGAACAGTACTTTTCGACACGCCAAATTCTTTTGCAATCACACGTACCGTTTTTTTTGTCTCCACGATATACTTTCCAATCTTGACTGTCCTCTCTTTGATGTAATCGTGCACACCACTCGCCTCCCTAAATTGGATGAGAGAAGTGTGAAATGAGACTCGCCTTCCTATAAGAATATTATGATATGCCGCACAAGAAGCTGTTTACAGTAAAGTCTCAGGGAATTAGGAAAAGTGAACTTCCACTTACCTTGCTTCTTCTTTATTTGCGGTAGAAAGCCCTTCTCTGGCCTTCTAACATTACTACGAATGAACTAGAATATCACCGTATAACCCTTGATATAAAACGATTCCTCACCTCAACCACTCTCTTTTTTGTCAGGTTTGTAACATTGTATTAGCTTGGTTAAAGATATATGCACAAAAAAGTCAATAAGGACAAGGGGTATACGGAATTTCTTAAGGGTTAACAATTAAAAAATATAGACAGAGAGATAATATTGGGAATAAAACAAAGACGCTATTTTTTTTCTTTAAAGCAGAGATTAAACAGATACCTGTAACTAAAAAGAAAATTACTGTTATTTCCATTACTTTCATCTCCTTTCTATAAATTCTACTATTAAGTAATTCTTACTATTATTATCTAGAACAAATTTCTGGTCAATCGTAACAATTGTGTCATTTTTAGTTGGTTATTAGGATGTATATTTGCTAACTATAATAAATATGCATTGTTTTCCTATCATTAATCTATTTAATCTAATATTAATACTTTTCTTATAAAGCATGAGTATGTCGGATTTCCTCGGAAATTTTAGTAGTGATCATGTTTATAGAACGAGTCTTGACTTATGTATAGTCCTTCTTTAAAGAAAAATCATTACAACACGCACTAATGTAACTCTGCTTATTCCATGTAACAAAAAAATAGACGACCCATGGGTCATCTACTTTTTTTACAATTATTCACCTGAACTATCGGCTTCATCGTTATTTCCTTCATCAGATCCATCTGTGTCTTCACTTGAATCAGTTGAATCACTTGAGTCGCCTGTATTACTATTGCTTTCTCGTTGCTCTTGTTCGATTTCTTCTAACTTAGGAGGATTTAGTCGCTGATCAACCTCATCTCCATCATTAGACGGCTGTTCTTTAATAGCTGACAAAGGTTTATTGATATATTCTTTTGGATTTACTGCTACATTATTTTTCCGAATTTCAAAGTGAACGTGAGTTCCTGCTTCTTCATTCAGTTGACTTTGCCCTGCTTTAGCAAGAATATCACCTTGTTTTACTTCATCACCAACAGAAACTGCCGGGTCTTTTACAGATTGATAACGTGTCACAACACCATCTTCGTGTTCTACTTCAATTGAATTTCCAAGTAATGAATCCTCTTCGATGGATGAAACCGTTCCGCTCAATGCTGCTAAAACGTCAAACTCGTCACCTTCCATTGAATAATCAATGCCTTCGTTTTCATAATACGTATTGTTGTATACTAAAATCGCTGCTTCTTGCTCCTCTTCAGATGCTTCAGAATCGTAGAATTCCTTTTCAATCACTACACCCTCTGGATTACTTACAGGTACTTGAAACAATTCATCAAGGCTATTTACAGGGATTGCAGGATCATCATACTTCTGTCCAACCGCACCATTCTCTGCACTACCAAAGTCTTGTGGTTCATCTGACCCATCATTACCTAGCGATTGATACCATAGGATAGCTGTAACGATGATAGCAGCACTAGCTAGATAGATTGCTGGGTATGCCCAGCGCTTTTTTAAAAAAGCTCGAAAACTATTTAGTTGAGAAGATCGTTTCTTTTCTTCCTCTCTCATTTTTCATCACCTCAGCAATCATTTTGAACAAAAAATTGCAATTATATACATTTTATTGAAAATTTTTTTACTTCTTAGCTTTTGCATTAGCAATAATAGTATGCACTTTTTTTAAAAATATTTTTTATCGTCTTTTTTTGCGCTATAGTATAATGGTAACTATTTATTTGGAGGGAAACCGTTGAAGGGATTATTAAAGTGGTTTTTTACATTTTTACCGATAGTTTATATGATAATTATTTGGATTTTATCAAGTTTGCCTGTTACGGCAGTAGTTGAGCTACCTGATCAAGCCATTGATCGTTATATAAAAGAATCCTTACATCTTGTGGAGTTTGCAATCTTATATGTACTTTTCGTATTTGCCTTAATCGCTCAAAAGAAATTTACGTATTCGACCAATTTATTTTTTGCAATTATTGCAGGTCTGTATGGTCTGGTAGATGAAATTCACCAATCTTTTATCCCCTATCGATCCGCTACGCTCATTGATTTTGTAAAGGATATTACAGGCGTTGCCATTTGTTATTACCTTATTACAAGAAGATGTTTTCATAATAGTAATAAAACAAAGTTTTTGTAAGCTTTAAGCAAATATACATTATAATGAACCTACAATTAACAAAAAAAGTGATTTACTCAAATCGAGCAAATCACTCTTCACTTTATATTTTTATTTACATACTTCCTAAGATAGAGGTTTATATCGTCAGTTTTCGGAAGTAGATGCTGTTAATAGGTCTTCTGCCAATGCAATGTTAACCCCTTGATAATAGTGATGTACAATCTCTTTATACGTTTTCCCTTCCTTTGCCATCCCATTTGCACCGTATTGACTCATACCAATTCCATGTCCGTATCCTTTTGTGTTTATAACAATATGCTCTTCCTTACGCACCCAAGAAAAATCTGCTGACTTTAAGTCTAATTTTTGGCGTACCTCTGGACCAGTAAATTCTGAATCCGAAATTTTAACTGATCCCACTTGATTACCTGGTGTTCTAGATGTTATTACCCCTACTGATCCATCGCTAGGAAGTTGAATACCTAATTTCTCTTCAAATTCAGAAACCGTAATAATTTTTTGTGACTCATACTTAGGTGAGTCTTTATCCCATGGACTTTCTACGCTTTTTAAATACGGTAATTCATATTTCCAATATGTCTCAGAATTTTCAGTACTGCCATTGCTTGTTGAAAAAAATGTTGCGTCAATAGGAGTATCATTGTAAGTGATGATTTGACCCTTTGTATCAATAACTGCCTTCGTAATTTTATCAATCATCCATTGATAGTCATTTCCCCATAACTGCTTTAATTCATCATTATTTTTATATACTTGATGCTGTGTCGTATCTTTGACATCTGCACCTTCTGGAAGATCTGCTTTGCTTTTAGACAATTGTTTTACAATGTAAGTTCTGGCTGTAAGCGCCTGTGCTTTTAAAGCTTCACTTTCAAATTCTGCTGGCATCTCTCCACTAACGACTCCTATTACATATTTTTCTAACGGTAATGTCTCAATTGTATTTTCTTGTGTTCGAAAAACGGATATCTCTATTGAGTCCTCCAATGTTCTCAGTTCATTAGTTTCTGGAGAGAGCTTTTCATCAAGCCCACCATTCTCCTCTTCAGAAGAAAATGGTAACACAACAAGGACTGGCACGATGAATGTAACGAGTAGAAAGAGTGCGGCAATTACTAGAATTGGTTTTAGATTTTTCATGCTTGATGCCCCCATATTTAGATTTCAATCTCTTCATTTCAATCCTATGAAGTTGGACGAGCATTTATGATAATGGATGATAAAGTTGTATAAAAGTATGTTTGAACAATTTTTTAAACCCTACATCCCGTTTCATGAACCATCTTCACCTAACAAAAAACACCTGAGAAATTATTCAAACTTCTCAGGTGCTTTCCTTTTTTATATTTCAAACTACTCGATACTATTCAGTATAGAGATCGTGCATCATTATGCATTTAAGTCTAAATCAATCATTGTTTCTGTAATGGGCTGTTTTTGCTCAGCTTCAGTAACTCGAATGATATCGGCACCTAAAGCCTCTAGCTTCTTATGGAAATCTACATATCCACGATCAAGGTGCTTCAACTCCGTAACACGTGTATACCCTTCTGAGACTAAACCAGCAATAATTAGAGCAGCTGCTGCACGTAAATCTGTTGCCGCTACTTCTGCGCCTTGAAGATTAGACGGGCCGTTAAGAATAACGGAACGACCTTCAATTTTAACATCACCATTCATTCGACGAAATTCTTCTACGTGCATAAATCGATTTTCAAACACTGTTTCTGTAATCATACCGGTTCCTTCTGCTTTAAGCAGTAAAGTCATCATCTGTGATTGCATGTCAGTTGGAAAACCTGGATGAGGCATTGTTTTAATATCCACCATTTTTAACTTTTCCGGTCCAATAACACGTAATCCATTTTCTTCCTCTTTAATTTCTACACCCATCTCTTCCATTTTAGCGATTAAGGAGGAAAGGTGTTCTGGAATAGCATTTTGAACTAAAACATTTCCTTTCGAAATAGCAGCAGCTATCATAAACGTTCCTGCTTCAATACGGTCTGGAATAATAGAATGCTCAACACCGTGTAAACGTCTTACTCCTTCAATAGTAATTGTACCGGTACCTGCACCCTTTACTTTTCCACCCATTTTATTCAGGAAATTTGCTAAATCTACAATTTCAGGTTCTTTTGCTACGTTTTCAACAATGGTTGTACCTTCTGCTAAAACGGCAGCCGTCATAATATTTTCCGTTGCTCCAACACTTGGGAAATCCAGGTAGATTTTTGCTCCTTGTAACCTACCCTTTACTTCAGCTTCTATATAACCATTTCCAACCTTTACTTTTGCTCCCATTGCTTCAAAACCTTTTAGGTGCTGATCTATAGGTCTTGAACCAATTGCACAACCTCCTGGCAATGCTACACGCGCTTTCCCAGTTCTTCCAAGTAATGGTCCCATTACTTGAACAGAGGCTCGCATTTTACGAACATATTCAAATGGTGCTTCTACAAATAACTCTCTAGATGCATTCACAACTATTTCATTATTATGGAAAGTTACGTCTGTGTTTAGGTGACGGATAACTTCATTAATCGTATATACATCGGAGAGAGCTGGAACATTCTTAATAACGCTCTTACCGTCACTTGCTAATAATGTAGCAGCGATTACAGGAAGGACAGCATTTTTTGCTCCTTCTATTTTAACTGTACCTGTTAATCTGTTTCCGCCGCGGACAATGATTTTTTCCAAAAGTATTCCCCTCCGCGTCAAATTTCTCTATATTAATATTCAATCGTTATAATCGGTGTGCCAATGACGACCGATGTCTCGTAGCCCATTCGATCTTCTCTAAGTCCAATTTGGACGTTCATCTTCTTTTGACCCTTTAGTGGGACAATTTGTTCGAAGTCCTCACTATATATAGATATGGAATAAAAGTCTTCTTCGTGTAATACTTCCATTTCTTTCCCATTCAATATAGATAATAACGGTTTTTTCTGATTTTCCAAAACTTCTTCAAGTGTATCATTAATTGAACCCTTCAAACAAGTGAAAAACGCTGTATTCCCTGAGAATAATTGGAAGACTCTTCCGTTAACAATCTTATTGACTTCTTTTAATGTAACTTTATCCCATTGATTCCCTCGTAATTCATAGGTAATAAAGCCAACAGTTGCATGTTGCTGGCTATCATTATATATAAAGGTCAGCTCTTCAGTAAACGTCCCATTAATATGAGCCTTAATAATTAACTGCTCGTTTTCCCTTTTTTCTTGCCATTCGGCATTTGGGAATTTATCTTGCATATTTTCAACAAAATGAGTAAATTCTTTTATTGTGGAAAAATTTTTTCTTTCTCGTGTAAATAAGGACCATTCCTCTACACGTCCGTCGATTACTTGCATAGCATCCGCAAGCTTTTCTATATCTTGGCTATAATTATTGGCAGCAATAGACATATTTTCAGCGAACCACAGAAAGAAACACCCAATTACAATCAGGATAATAAACCGTTTCTTTAAAATGTTCATTTTATCCGATCTCCTCCCCTTAATTACATTCTTTCCAGAGGTGGATAGAACATACTTAAGGAAAGTCGTCATATTTTTACAAAATATGTACTACATACCATCATACACAATGAGAGTTTAAAGTGAAAGAACAAATTCACTTCTTCACAATGTAATTTATGGTAATAAATACACTAACTGCCGTGCCCAATTGATGTAGTTAAGGAAGAATTCACTTACTGTCGTACCTATTGTAATTGATAGAAGAATGTATAGTAAGCGTGCTTGTGAAACACGATTTGCTCGTAAAATTTTCTCCATGTTTAATGCTTGTAATGCCCAAAAAGAAACAGCAAAAAAAACTAAATGAATACTCATACTAATGAGTGCTTGCTGTCCAAAATATTCCTCCATTTTCAACCTCCCTTACTTGTCAAAATTCCTTATAATTCGTATTTTACCATATGGTCTATGTCGAAATAAATTAAGATTAGAAATTTTTATCTAAATGTAAAATAAAATGGATGATAACCTCTATATTATAATGTTTTTAGAATTATTGGTGATTTTGAATATATTTTACAGGTACAAAAAAAACTAACAATTTGTGCTAAAAATATGGTTAACAAATAGAGTGTTTTTTCAAACGACATTCATTTAAGTATAAGGACTTCTTAAAATACATATGTAAAGAAAGATAAATTATATAAGGTATGATTGTTTATAAATTCAACCGTTACGAAATGACTAGATTAGCAGACACATATATTTAAAAAATGATACTATCCTTAACGATTGGATTCCACTATACACAAAAAACCCATTCCGCTATTTAAACGAAATGGGTTAGCTTACTTATTTATTTGTTAGATGTAACGTTAATACGGTTCATTGCACGTTTAAGTGCAAGTTCCGCACGCTGGAAGTCTACATCATCTTTTTTAGCTTGCATGCGATCTTCAGCACGAGCTTTTGCTTCTTTTGCACGTTGAATATCTATGCTTTCAGCTTTTTCCGCTGCTTGAGCTAAGATTGTCACCTGTTCAGGTCGAACTTCTATAAATCCACCTGACACAGCAACAAGCTCAGTGTTGCCGCCATTTTTTAAACGGACAGCACCGATTTCTAATGGAGCGACCATTGGAATATGCCCTGGTAGAATACCAAGCTCTCCACTTTGAGCTTTTGTACTGATCATTTCCACATCAGATTCAAACACTGGGCCATCGGGAGTGACAATACTGACTTTTAAGGTCTTCATTTTTTTCCCTCCTGGTCCCTATATTATACCTCTGCACCCATCTTCTTTGCAGCTTCAAGAACATCCTCAATAGGTCCCACAAGACGGAATGCATCTTCAGGAACATGATCATATTTACCCGCAAGAATGTCTTTAAATGCAGCTACAGTCTCTTTCACTTGTACGTAAGATCCCGGCTGTCCAGTAAACTGCTCAGCTACATGGAAGTTTTGAGATAAGAAGAATTGAACACGACGAGCGCGGTGTACAACCTGTTTATCTTCATCAGAAAGCTCATCCATACCTAAGATAGCAATGATATCTTGAAGCTCTTTATAACGTTGTAACGTTTGTTGAACTTGGCGAGCAACTGAATAGTGTTCTTCTCCAACAATCTCCGGAGATAGCGCACGAGATGTAGATGCTAGTGGATCTACGGCTGGGTAGATACCCATCTCTGTTAACTTACGCTCAAGGTTAGTCGTTGCATCCAAGTGAGCGAACGTTGTTGCAGGAGCCGGATCCGTATAGTCATCGGCAGGAACGTAAATCGCTTGAATCGATGTTACAGAACCTACATTAGTTGACGTAATACGTTCTTGTAATTGACCCATTTCCGTAGCAAGAGTAGGTTGATAACCAACGGCAGATGGCATACGACCTAAAAGGGCTGATACCTCTGAACCTGCTTGCGTGAAACGGAAGATATTATCGATGAAAAGAAGTACGTCTTGTCCTTGCTCATCACGGAAATATTCAGCCATTGTTAAACCGGTTAACGCAACACGCATACGTGCTCCTGGCGGCTCATTCATTTGACCAAATACCATTGCCGTTTTCTTAATAACTCCTGAATCACTCATCTCATGATAAAGGTCGTTCCCTTCACGAGTACGTTCCCCTACACCAGCGAATACAGAGATACCACCGTGCTCTTGGGCAATGTTATTAATCAATTCTTGAATTAATACGGTTTTACCTACACCGGCACCACCAAACAGTCCGATTTTACCACCTTTAATGTAAGGAGCAAGAAGGTCTACTACTTTAATACCCGTTTCAAGAATTTCTACTTCAGTTGATAATTGATCGAAGCTTGGAGCTTGTCTGTGAATCGGGTCACGACGTACGCTTGCTTCGATTGGCTCATCTAGGTCAATATTTTCTCCAAGTACGTTGAATACACGTCCAAGAGTCACATCACCGACTGGTACCGAAATTGGTGCACCAGTATCCGCAACCTCATTTCCACGTGTAAGTCCGTCTGTTGAGGACATCGCAATCGTACGAACGGTATCATCACCTAAATGAAGGGCCACTTCTAATGTTAAGTCAATGCTGACTTCTGATTCTGTTTGGGCTTTTGATACAACTTTAAGTGCGTTGTACAAATCAGGAAGTTGACCGTTTTCAAACTTAACGTCAACAACCGGACCCATTACTTGAAGAACGTGTCCTTTGTTCATCATTTTCCCTCCTACTAGCTTTTGACGACTAACTGAAGGAAAAGTAACGAGCTAGTCGTTACAATTCCTGCTTAGCTTCTATTCTAACGCGGCTACCCCACCAACGATTTCAGTAATTTCTTGTGTAATCGCTGCTTGACGAGCACGGTTGTATGAAAGTGTAAGATTATCAATCAAATCTGCTGCATTATCTGTTGCATTCTTCATTGCTGTCATTCGCGCAGCATGCTCACTTGCTTTTCCATCAAGTAAAGCACCATAAACCAATGATTCAGCATATTGAGGAAGTAACACTTCTAAAATTTCTTCACCAGATGGTTCAAACTCATACGAAGTTAACTTTGTAGATGATGAGATATCGGAAAGTGGAAGTACTTTCTTTTCCGTTACATCCTGCTGAATGACACTGACAAAGTGATTGTAATACATATACAATTCGTCAAATGCTCCATCAGAAAACATTCCAACTGCTTTAGAAGCAATGTCTTTAATATCTGCAAAGTTAGGTTGATCTGGGAGTCCTACGATCGCTTCGACTACATTAAAACCTCGTTTAGTGAAGAAGTCACGTCCAACGCGCCCGATGGCAATGATGACAAACTCATCGTTGGATTTGTGACGGTTTGCTATCGTATTATTTACATGTCTCAACACGTTACTATTATAGGCACCCGCCAATCCCCGATCAGAGGTAATAACCAAATAACCGGTTTTGTTTACGGGACGAGAGACTAGCATCGGATGAGTTACGTCTGTACTACCAAGAGCAATAGAAGCAACGACTTCTTGAATTTTATTCATGTACGGGACGAATGATTTTGCATTCGATTCAGCACGGTTCAATTTCGCTGCAGATACCATTTCCATTGCTTTTGTAATCTGACTTGTTTTTTTGGTAGAAGTAATACGATTTTTTATATCGCGTAACGATGCCACTGGTTCTCACCACCCTTTTAAAATGTTAGAGACTCTCCCAAAATGGGAGGTAGACTTTGTTCTATTTTCATAAACCGTTCGTTTCACTTAGAACGAGGATTATTCAGTAATAGCGAAAGTCTTTTTGAAATCGTTAATCGCTGCTGTTATAACTTCGTCTTCAGGAAGACCCTTCGTCGAGCGAATCGATTCTAACACTTCAGTATGGTTGTGATCTAACCAGCTAAGGAATTCGTTCTCAAAGCGGCGAACATCCGTTACTGGAATATCATCTAAAAAGCCTCGAGTTAAAGCGTAAAGAATTGCTACTTGCTTTTCTACTTTTAACGGCTTATTTAAATCTTGTTTTAATACTTCTACAGTACGTGCACCACGTTCAAGCTTAGCACGAGTTGCAGCATCTAAGTCTGAGCCAAATTGAGCGAAAGCTTCAAGCTCACGATAAGCGGCTAAGTCAAGACGAAGCGTACCAGCAACTTTTCTCATCGCTTTAACTTGCGCGGATCCTCCTACACGGGAAACCGAAAGACCTGCGTTAATCGCTGGACGTACACCGGAGAAGAATAAATCAGATTGCAAGAAGATCTGGCCATCTGTAATTGAGATTACGTTTGTTGGGATATAAGCAGAAATATCACCTGCTTGTGTTTCAACGAAAGGCAAGGCAGTAATCGATCCGCCACCTTTTGCATCACTTAGCTTCGCTGCACGCTCTAGTAAACGGGAGTGAAGGTAGAATACATCCCCTGGATATGCTTCACGACCTGGAGGACGACGAAGTAATAGGGAAAGCTCACGGTAAGCTGCTGCCTGTTTAGATAAATCATCATAAACAACTAAAACGTGCTTTCCGTTATGCATGAATTCTTCACCCATTGTAACTCCTGTATAAGGTGATAAGAATAGCATTGGTGCAGGCTGAGAAGCGGATGCTGTAACAACAATTGTATAGTCTAAAGCACCATGCTTACGAAGTGTTTCAACAGCATTACGGACTGTTGATTCCTTTTGTCCAATAGCTACATAAATACAAATCATATCTTGGTCTTGCTGGTTAAGAATCGTATCGATCGCTACAGAAGTTTTCCCTGTTTGGCGGTCTCCGATAATTAACTCACGTTGTCCACGTCCAATTGGCACAAGCGCATCGATCGCTTTGATACCTGTTTGAAGAGGCTCATGTACAGATTTACGATCCATAACACCTGGTGCTTGACTTTCGATTGGACGAGATTTTGTAGTGTTGATTGGGCCTAGACCATCGACTGGTTGTCCTAGGGAGTTAACAACACGTCCAATTAATTCTTCACCAACTGGTACTTCCATGATTCTTCCTGTACGACGAACTTCATCGCCTTCACGAATATCACCGAAAGGTCCAAGAATGATAATACCGACGTTGTTTTCCTCTAGGTTTTGTGCCATACCCATGACACCGTTTGAAAATTCAACAAGCTCTCCAGCCATGACATTGTCGAGGCCATGAGCACGAGCGATACCATCACCAACCTGGATAACTGTACCAACATCGCTTACTTTAATTTCTGACTGATAGTTCTCAATTTGCTTTTTTATCAGCGCGCTGATTTCTTCAGCTTTGATGCTCATGAATTTCACCCCTTATGGTTACGATTGTGTATCGATTAATTGACGTTCTAAACGATGAAGTTTACCGCTTATGCTTCCGTCGAAAATACGGTTGCCAATGCGCAGCTTAAGACCACCGATTAGCCCTGAGTCAATTTTGTTCTCGATTTTTAAAGTTTGTTTTCCAACTTTTGGTGCAAAAGTAGAAGAAACCGCTGCTTTTTCTACATCCGATAATGGTTTTGTTGAATAAACAGTCGCTTCAGCAATTCCTTTTGCTCCATTTGCTAAATGAATAAATTGGTCTGCTACACCAACAACGTGTTCTTGACGTTGACGATCAATTAGCAGCATCAATGTATTTAATAAAATTGGTGAAGCCTTTTTGAACGATTCTACTACAAGCTTCTTCTTCTCTTCTGTAGAAAGCTTTGGAGATTCTAAAAGCTCTAAAAATTCTCCGTTTTGTTCAAATACTTCCTTCACTGCACGAAGCTCTTCTTCAACCAGATCCAACTGATTGTGGCTTTGCGCTAGTTCGAAGAGAGCTAAAGCATAACGTTTTGCAATGGCATTACTCATCGCTCTTCGCCTGCCTCTTTAAGGTAGTCATTAATAATCTTTTCTTGATCAGCTGCTGTTAGTTCTTTTTCGATTACTTTCGATGCAATAAGAACAGATAAAGAAGCAACTTGTTCTTTAAGCGCCGCAACTGCTTGCTCTTTTTGTTGATCGATTTCAATCTTCGCTGATTCTTTCAGACGAGCTGATTCTGCACGCGCTGCTGCAATGATTTCTTCACGCTGCTGCTCACCTTGTTTCTTCGCACTTTCCACGAAACCTTGCGCTTCTTGGCGTGCTTCTTTTAGAAGATTGCGATGTTCTTCTAGTTTCAATTCAGCTTCAGTACGACTAGATTCCGCTGCCTTTATTTCACCTGCAATATGCTCTTCACGTTGCTTCATAATGCCCATTAAAGGACCCCAAGCGAAGATGCGAAGTAAACCTAGTAGGACTAGGAACATAACCAATTGGAATATAACATCGCCGTTAGTAAAGCTATTAGATCCTGCTTCCCCGAGAACAAATGCGTTCGTAAACACGCTCGTTTCACTCCCTTCAAGAGTCAATCCTCTTTCTCGCAAGTAGAAAGAGACCTGCTATACGTAAAATAATATCGTGATTGTTGAAATTAGACATAAAGCAATGGCGAAGGTTCTCTAGGAATGACCTTCGCCATTAATGAATAGAACGAAAGGAATTTAAATTATTGACCTTGTACCATAAACGCGATAACAACGGCGATGATAGGAATCGCCTCAACTAGTGCTACCCCGATAAACATTGTTGTTTGAAGCATTCCACGTGCCTCAGGTTGACGTGCAATACCTTCTACTGTTTTTGAAACGATAAGACCGTTACCAATACCTGCACCTAGTGCTGCTAAACCAATTGCAATTGCTGCTGCTATAAGACCCATTCTAAAGCTCCTCCTTTAAATGTATAAATAGATATATTTTTGCGAAAGGGTATCGTCCAAATAAATGGACAATTTTATTTTAATGGTCATGACTGATTTTATGAGCCATATAAACCATCGTTAACATAACGAAAATATAAGATTGGATACCGCCGACAAAGACAGAGAAGCCTTGCCAAGCTAATGTTGGAATTACTGCTGCTAAATGGCCTCCAAAGCCCGTTGCTAAACTACTTACTAGTAAAGCTAAGAGGATTTCTCCAGCGTAAATGTTTCCGTAAAGACGAAGACCAAGCGTTAATGTGTTCGCAAATTCCTCGATAATTTTTAACGGGAATAAGAACCACATTGGTCTAAAGAAATCCTTCCCGTATTCGCCAAAACCCTTCATCCTAATACCATAATAGTGGGTTAAGCCGACTATCATGGTTGCAAGTGTTAGGGTAATAACAGGATCTGCTGTTGGTGACTTCCACCAGAGTGTATTGTCAATAACGACAGAGAACGGAAGCCCTAGCATATTGGAAACAAAAATATACATGATAAGCGTGATACCAAGAATGTGGAAGCGCCCACCTGTTTTCCAATCCATATTACTCTTAATGATACTTTTTACAAAGTCCATAACCCATTCCATAAAGTTTTGCATCCCTGTTGGGTTCGTTACAGATAGGTTACGCGTTGCCAGTACAGCTATTAAAAAAACTAGCACCGATGCAACTGTGATCATTAATACGTTGGCTAGGTTGAATGTTAAAGAATAACCTAATACATCTAAAGTTTCCAATGGTGCTTCATGATGCAATGAAATTCACCTCTCTTCCAAGCTATTTATGTGATTTAAAAACAGTAATAATAGCATAATCTATCATAACGACAATATAACTTGTCATTAATCCCAGTATGACGCTTACGAGATGGAAATATTCTGGATAACGCGTTGCGATGACAACAGCTAAAACAGCAGATGCCATTCGTGAAAATGTTCCAACAGATCGAACTTTTCTACCCTCTACTACCGCCTGTCCAAACCTCTGTATTCTTCGAACCATTAACCAGTGATTAAATAAGCTGAAAGTGGTTCCAAGAATAAACCCTAAAAAAATAGACTGATAGGAAGTAAATCCCCAACCGAGGACAGAAATGGAGAGTAGGTAGAATATGTACTTACGATGTCTCGTAAATACGTGATGTAATTCTGGCATAGTCACGAATCTCCCGAATAGAAGTGGCGGACCGTTCGGAGCATGGCGATTGTCCCCATTGCTAAACCGATAAGAAGTCCGATAATCAAAAAAAGTGGTTCTGTGTCGAATTGTCGATCTAACCATCTTCCCGAGAAGATGCCAATCAAAATACCTCCGACTAACTGTGATAAAATGGCTGAATATAATGCCATTGCGTGAAATGGCCGTCGATTTGATGGACGCATATACCGCCTCATAATAAGATTTTTGGAGTAAAATATGGTTTTCACTATAAAAATAGGGAAAAGCGTTTCCATTCGTATTCTATCGCGGAAATCGATGTCATTTTACACCCTTTGTAAGCATACAATAGGGTCTTCTTAATGTCAATTGATTGTAGGGAAAAAGTAAATTGGAAGAAGTTTGTCGTCTTATTGTTCACAAATTGTTCATAAACTTAAATAACTTCCAAGATTCGTCATTATATGACATTCCGCAAAAGGTTAGTACCAATTAATTAATACTTGTTGATCATCTTCCTGATTTTGAAATCGTGCATAAGCCACTGCATAAAATTGAATGCCTCTTAATGAAGGATGTAGGTTTACCTGCTCTTCAAGTAAGCCATGTTGAACCTTCTTGCTTTGTGCTAGGAATCCTAAAAACTGTAGCGTTTCTGCTTCGAATAAAGCGATACCGAACTCATCTGCACCACCAGGTAAATATACTTCATACCTCATTGTATTCTTTTGATCACCCGGTACCGCATTAAATCCCATAATTCGTGGATAATCCGGCTCTTTTAGTACAAATAGGTAAGGGAGGTCAAACGATTTACTATTTTCAATAATTTGTAAGCGACCCGTAACAAGCGCTTCCTTCGTTTTCGGCTCACTCGTTTTGATCACACGAATGACCACTTCTTTTTCACTGTTTGGAAGTAGAGTAAAGCTCATAGGTAATTCCCATCTTAACCATTCTCTATCTTCCGCTTTTCTAACACGGAAGCGGTAATCCTTCCTTTGATTACTGACGTTTTTAACCTTTACTTTTACTTCATTATAGCCAAAACTTCCCTTTGATAATTTTCCAAATGACAAAGAACTTGGTGTGACTAATGTATTGATATTTATGGCATCTTTTACAGAAATCCTTCCTGCCCCTTGCTCAGTGGGGTCATACTCTCTGCCTGTTTCATCTATTAATGGCTTTGCGGTTAGCATTAGTGCACTTTTAACTTCGTCGGGTGTCCATGTTGGATGTGCTTGCAACAGTATTGCTGCTAGACCCGTCACATGAGGAGCTGCCATACTTGTCCCTTGGAGACTCCTATATCCTTTTGGTACAGTACTGTTTATTTCTACACCAGGTGCTGAAAGGTCTGGTTTTATTAACCAATTAAATGTGACGGGTCCCCTTGATGAAAAGGGTGCTAGTAAATCCTTTTCTTCTTGAAAAACTGTAGAGGCATGTAAATCACGATGACTCATTTGTTGAATGAGCCACTCCCCCTCTTTTTTTGAAATACTTGCTGATGGTATAGTTGATTGCTCATCCATCGTGCCCATGAAAGAACCTTCCGTATTATTGTAGATAATAACAGCTACTGCTCCTGCTTTTGCTGCATTCCTATTTTTTTCTCCAAATGTCAATTCTCCTCTTTGAATTAGGGCGATTTTTCCATTAACATTTTTTAATTGTTCAGGAGATCCAAGTCCCCCATCAACAAGTTGTAATTTTCGCTTTACATCCCACTCCCCTCCTCCTATAAAGGGAAAGAGACGAATGTGCTTTTCTCCCATTGACAAATAAGGAATTTCCATTGGAGGGGTTGATGCTCCTACAGATATAGATTTTTCCGATGTCCCCGGTGCTCCAACTGTCCACCTCTTAGGTCCAGAATTACCACTTGATGTAATTGCGATGACACCTTTCTCTACTGCTTTATCTAATGCTAAACTAATGGGGAGGTCAGGACCATTCACCTTATTCCCTAATGAAAGGTTGATTATATCCATTTTATCTTTTACTGCCTGTTCAATCGCTGCTAAAACTTGATCCGTCGTTCCCGTTCCCCCTGCCCCCAATGCGCGATAGGCATAAAGCTCCGCTTCTGGGGCAACTCCCCTCATTTTTCCATTGGCACCAATCACCCCTGCCACATGAGTTCCATGTACAGTCGGCATACCTTCATGGCTCTTCGTTTCCATTGGCTCTAAATCCCCGTCTACTAAATCACGCCCACCTCGATAATTCCTCGATAAATCAGGATGAGTATAGTCCATGCCTGTATCGATAATACCAACCTTCACCCCTTTTCCTGTCAGACGATTTCCGTTTTCATCCAAAAAACCACTAGCTAAATCTCCCCCTATAAAATCTATGCTTTTCTCCCCCATGACCGAATACGTTTTCACGTCATGTATTTGTTGAACATTTTTTTTGTCCTTTAAAAAGGATGTGACATCTTTTCGTTTTCCTGAAATGGAATAACCATAAAAAATCTCTTCATATAAAAAACCCAGTGTTAAAGTTGAAAATGGTCGAATTTGCTGTTTGATGTTTTCAATGTTTGGTTTCTCTTCCATTTCAACAATAGCTGTAATTATTTCATTTGGGTTTTCTTTCATTACAGGAATTGAAAACGGGGTCTCCGCCATTACCATATTGGGTACGAGAAGAAAGGCGAGGAAAATATTTGCTACGATTTTCATCTAAATGACTTCCTTTTTTATTATAGGTTGTGTAATAAAGGGGAACGTATACACATCCAAATAGGATGATCATCATGATTTTTCTGAAGAGAATAAGAGCAAGTCCTTTCCTTATGGAAAGGAGCTTTTCTGTTATAGAAAAGCTCCTTTTATTTGAATAACTTTCTTCATGCTTATACTCATAAAGTTGAAAACAATTTTGCTGAAAATCATTTCATCCTCTCAAAATAGACAACTATACAGCGCAGGGATTAACAAGCCTAAAGCTAGAAAAGAAACTGCTGCTAATTTGGACTGTTTAATCGTACGTTCATCGCCTAATTTTAAGTATTGGAAAAAGGTAAGACTGAAATAAAAACAAAGAACAAGTAGTATAATAGAAAGAACTCCTATCCAATTTCCTGCACTTATTAAAGTCGTATCGTCCATTAAAGCACCCCCTCATTTAGAATATACGTCATCGATCTAACTCCTTCCATTTAATAGTACTATATAATACTTCATTATTAGATGAATAGAGGAATTGGTTACTTCTTCATTGAAAAATGAAAAACAGTTCCTTCATCTCCCGATTGAAGAGTGTAATTTAATTCAAGAATACTAGCGAGATCATCGATTACTTTTAATCCTATTCCATCAGAACTTTCTCCAGGCGTAAATCCGCTTCCGTTATCTTTCATTGTAATGACTTCATTGTGAGTGACAATTTCAAACATGTCAGCCTGTGAGTGTTTTAGTACATTTTGAAAGATATTATCAAATAACCGCTGAAGCCATAACCCATGACTTTTCCATATAAAGTCTTTTTCATTAACCTTAAATCTCAATTCGATATTATTTATACTGAATAGATAACCCCATTTTTTGACCATTTTATTTAGTAACTCCTCAATAGATATGTCATCTTTCGAAATATAGGAGTCATCTAAAAATTGAACTGATTTCAAATGAAACTCATTTGTCAAATCAGAGATGTACTGAATTTTTTGATAAAGAGATTCATATGGGATGTCGGGGTACTTATTTTCTAAATAAAACAGCTGTAACCGAATGGCGGTCAATGGTGTGTTTATATCATGCCTTAGTTTCGTTAGGAACTCCTTTTGAATCCCTTCTTGATTCTTCAATTCGATTTCCTTATAGGTTGTTCTTTCAATTAGTAAATTTACAGATTTAATAAGATCCCCCACTTCATCTTTACTATGTATTTCTATTTTCTCTGGAATTTCTTCACTTTTTGCTAAATCTCTAATTGTATTATTGAGTATGGTAATTTTCTTTAGTAAAGAATTTATTGACCTTGAGAAGAAATAGGCCAAAATCATAAAAGACAATATAAATAGTCCGTACATGATCGTATAAGCGAAAGATTCATGAAAAGGAACATTTTGTGTAAATATCAATTTATAAAATCCGAGAGCAACCAAATTCATGAACAGTACGGAGACGGGGACGCTGATTATGACTAAGATTAAGATAATGAGATATTTTCTTTTTAAGCTCATCTTTTTACGTAGGTATTCATCCTATACCCTTCTCCATATATATTTTGTATGATTTCTCCATTTTCATCATTAATTTTTGTCCTAATTTTTTGGTTCATCACCAAATTTTGTGATTTATCCATAAAAATAGGAAAGCATCTATAAAATCCTGGTCATAATGTTAGCGACTAAACAAACACTAGGAGGATTTATAAATGCTTTCCCTATCAC